>CAZYDV010000062.1:0-21646 GCA_964646405.1 uncultured Granulosicoccaceae bacterium
CTCCAGCTCACGCTCGGCGTTGGGGTAATCCACCCAGTAGTACAGGCAGCGTCGTTTGATTGCATCGTGAATCTCACGCGTGCGATTGGAGGTGATCACCACCAGTGGGGGCGACGGTGCAACCACCGGCCCAAGCTCCGGGATCGTCACCTGCCAGTCGGAGAGTATCTCCAGCAGAAAAGCCTCGAACGGCTCATCAGTGCGATCCAGTTCATCGATCAGCAATACCGGCGCACCGCGCTTATCGGCTCGCAAGGCTCGCAGCAGCGGCCTTTCGATCAAAAACTCTGGATCGTAGATACCTTTGGCATCGGTGCTGGCGGTGGCAGCCTCACTGGTCCTGATCTGCAGCATCTGAGCCGGATAATTCCACTCATACACGGCCGAAGACAGATCCAGCCCCTCGTAACACTGCAACCGGATCAGTGACCGATCGAGCGATTGCGCCAGCACCTTAGCAATTTCAGTCTTGCCGACACCGGCCTCGCCCTCCAGAAAAAGCGGGCGTTGCAATTTGAGCGACAGGAACACTGCGGTGGCCAGCGAACGATCGGCTATGTAGCGCTGACTGCCAAGCAACTGGTGCGTGGCATCAACGTTTTCGGGCATCATCACGCTGTCACCTGACATCGCAGTTTAAGGTTGAACACCGCATGCGCGGCAGCGCGCCGAGGCCGTGCACTCGAAGCACACGGCCGCGGCGAATAGTCGATTTACATGGCGGCGACGGCGCGACTGGCCATCACGCCAACCAGGTGGGCGCGATACTCGGCACTGGCGTGAATATCTTCATTCAGCCCCGCGCTGGACGGCGTCAGGTGCTTGACGACTTCTGGCGCAAAACTGCCCGCCAGTGCCTGCTCCATTTCGCTACTGCGAAAGACGCTGCCACCGGCTCCCGTCACCGCCACCCGAATACCAGCGTGGGTCTGCGCGACAAACACGCCGACAATGGCGTAGCGCGAAGCCGGATTCGGGAATTTCTGGTAGGCCGCGCGCTCCGGCACAGGAAAGCTGACCGCGGTGATGATTTCATCTTCTGCCAAGGCGGTCTCGAACATGCCGGTGAAAAAGTCATCGGCCGGAATCGAGCGCTTGCTGGTGATCACTGTGGCACCTAAACCCACCAGCGCAGCGGGATAGTCGGCGGCCGGGTCGGCATTGGCGACCGATCCACCAATTGTGCCGCGGTTGCGCACCTGCGGATCGCCAATGCCCTCAGCCAGTGACGCCAGTGCAGGGATCGTCTGCTGCACCAGACTCGATCCGGCAACTGCCGCGTGGGTGGTCATCGCGCCCACGATGATGTTGTCGCCCTTGCCTTCAATGCCGGCCAGGTCGACTTCGGCCAGATCGACCAATACCGTCGGTGCGGCCAGTCGTTGCTTCATCGTCGGCAGCAGCGTCATGCCGCCCGCCAGCAACTTGCCGTCATCGGCGGTGGCCAGTGCGCTACGGGCATCTTCCAGCGAGCTTGCCTTGTGATAGCTGAATTCGTACATGGTGTGTTTCCCCTCAGGCCGCCGCGGCGGACGCCTTCTGAATGATGGACCAGATCTTGTTCGGCGTGGCCGGCATATCCAGGTGTCTGACGTTGTAGTCTGAAAGTGCGTTGATGATCGCATTCATCACCGCCGGTGGCGCACCGATCGCGCCGGCCTCGCCACAGCCCTTCACACCCAGCGGATTGTGTGTGCACTCGGTGACGCAGGTATCGACACTAAACGACGGCACATCGTCGGCACGCGGCATGGTGTAATCCATGTAGCTGCCACTGACGAGCTGACCGCTGTCGTTATCGTAGACGCAGTGTTCCAGCAACGCCTGACCGATACCCTGCACCAGTCCGCCGTGCACCTGGCCTTCAACGATCATCGGGTTGATGATACGGCCAAAATCGTCGGAGGCGTGAAAGCTGACAATTTGCGTGGTGCCGGTATCCGGATCGATCTCGACTTCGCAGACATAGGTGCCGGCCGGAAAGGTGAAGTTCTTAGGATCGTAGAACGCGGTCTCTTCCAGCCCGGGCTCAAGCTCTTCGAGCGGAAAGTTGTGCGGCACGTAAGCGGTCAGCGCAACTTCGGCAAACGGCGTGACCTTGTCGGTGCCGGCGACTCGGAACTCGCCGTTTTCAAACTCGATGTCGGCCTCGGATGCCTCGAGCAGATGGGCGGCGATCTTCCTGCCTTTGGCGATGATCTTGTCCACCGCATTGACAATCGCAGCCCCTCCAACCGCCAGCGACCGCGAACCATACGTACCCATACCAAACGGGATGCGATTGGTATCGCCGTGTACGACATCGATGCTGTCGTAGTCGATACCGAGCTTGTCGGCCACCAGCTGGGAGAACGTGGTTTCGTGACCCTGACCGTGCGAGTGTGCGCCCGTCAGCACGCTGATCGAACCGGTTGGGTTGACGCGAATGGTTGCAGCCTCATACAGACCCGCTCGCGCACCGAGCGCGCCGGCAATGTTGGACGGTGCGACACCACAGGCTTCTACATAACAGGCGATCCCGATGCCACGCAGCTTACCGCGCTGCCTGGCCTCGGCACGACGGGCGGCAAAACCGGCATAGTCAGACGCGACCATCGCCTGATCGAGTGTCGCGGAGTAGTCGCCACTGTCGTAAGTGAGTGCAACCGGGGTGTCGTGCGGAAACGATTTAATGAAGTTTCGTCGCCGCAACTCGACCGGGTCGATGCCCATTTCTGCCGCTGCAGTCTCTACTACGCGCTCGACCAGATAGCTGGCCTCGGGTCGGCCGGCGCCGCGATAGGCATCGACTGCCACCGTATTGGTGAACACGGCTTTTACCTCGGCGTAGATCACCGGCGTGCTGTACTGCCCGGCCAGCAGGGTGGAGTGCAGGTAGGTGGGTACCGCCGGGGCAAAGGTCGACAGATAGGCGCCCATGTTGGCCTGAGTCGATTCGCGCAAGGCGAGAAAATTGCCATCGCGATCGAGCGCCAGCTCGACGGTTGTGATGTGATCGCGGCCGTGCGCATCTGACACAAACGCTTCCGAGCGATCCGATGTCCATTTAACCGGTCGGCCAAGTTTCATCGCCGCCACGGTGACGATCGCCTCTTCAGCATAGTGATAAATCTTGGATCCGAAGCCACCGCCCACATCCGGTGAGACCACGCGCAGCTTGTGCTCGGGCAACTGCAACACAAAGGCGCCCATCAACAACCGAATCACGTGCGGATTCTGGCTGGTGGTGTAGAGCGTGTGATCGCCAGTAGCGGAGTTGTAATCGCCGATTGCACAACGCGGTTCCATTGCATTGGGTACCAGCCGGTTGTTAACGAGTTCCAGCTTTGTCACGTGGTGGGCACCGGCCATGGCGCGATCGACTGCCTCGCGATCACCCAGCTCCCAGTCAAAACACAGATTGGATTCGGTTTCGGCGTGCAGTGGTTTGGCACCGGCGTCGAGTGCCTGCTGCATCGATACACAGGCCGGCAATTCACTGTAGCTGACCTGCACCTGCTCGGCGGCGTTGCGCGCGATGGTCAGGGTGTCGGCGATCACCACAGCCACCGGATCACCGACGTGACGCACCACGCCCTCGGCGAGAATCGGGTGCTTCGGCTCGGCCATCGGGCTGCCGTCCTTGTTGTTGACACCCCAACCGCACGGCAAACCGCCATAGGCGGCAAAGTCTTCATGTGTGAGTACCGAGACCACGCCATCCATCGCCAGTGCCGCGCTGCTGTCGATGACGTTGACCGTTGCGTGCGCATGCGGTGAACGCACGATGCAGGCGAACACCTGGTTGGCCAGGTTCATGTCATCGGTGTACTGGCCCTTGCCCTGTAGAAATCGCGAATCCTCTCGGCGAACCACGGCCTCGCCAATGCCACGATTGTCGTCGGTCATGAGTTGTCACCCTCGCGCATCGCCTTGGCACCGGCGCTAATCGACTTGACGATGTTGTGGTAACCGGTGCAGCGGCAGATATTGCCCTCCAACCACTCGCGTATCTCGGTTTCGCTTGGGTCCGGGTTTTCGTTAACCAGATCGACCGCACTCATCACCATACCGGGGGTGCAAAAGCCGCACTGCAAACCGTGGTTTTGGCGAAACGCCTCCTGCATCGGGTGCAGCTCGGTGCCATTCGCCAGGCCTTCGATCGTCGTGATCTCCGCGCCATCCATTTGTACTGCCAGTGCTGTGCAGCTCTTCAGCGACTTACCGTTGACGTGCACCACACAGGCACCGCACTGGCTGGTGTCACAGCCCACGTGGGTACCCGTGAGACGCAGGTGTTCGCGTAGAAACTCGACCAGCAGCGTGCGGTCCTCTACGTGCTTGGCGACTACCTCGCCGTTAACCGTCATGACTACACTTACCGACATGCATCTCTCCGCCAAAAAATTGAAATGGTGGCCGGATTTTGCACCCCATCGCGGCCAGTTTGGTCCCAAATTCTAACGGTATTCAGCGCGGAATGGCAGTACCGATTGGCGTGATCGGCAGCGGCCACCAAACACTATAGTAGGGTGGGGAACTTTTCGAAGAATTCGCCAACGAGCTTGTTGGTCGTACCGCTGACCAGCCGGGAACCGATCTGCGCGATCTTGCCGCCCACCTGCATATCGGCCTCATAGGTCAGCAAGGTGCCACCGTTAGCCTCCTGCAGATTGATCAGCGCCGCCCCCTTGGCGAACCCGGCCACTCCACCCTGACCCTCGCCCACCAGCCGACAGCTATTGGGTGGCAGTTGATCCTCGATACTGATTTTCGCCTTGAATTTCGCCTTCACCGGGCCGAACTTCGCAATTACCTCGGCTTTCATTTCATTGTCTGATATGCGCTCCAGGCTCTCGCAGCCAGTGATGCACTGACGTAAGATTTCCGGGTCGTTCAGCGCCTCCCACACGCGTTCTCGGGAGGCATCAATTTGCTGTTCGCCGCTAATGTCCAAAATTGCTCCGGGGTTTCATTTGTCGATAGCCGCTCTAGTTAACCAGATGCACCGCCGCCGCGCCAGCACGTCGCACGCAGAACCGGCGTGGAGAGTCATCTGATGGACTGGCAGGCGCTGCTGCTTTCACTGAAGCTGTCGGCCTGGACGCTGCTGCTGTTGCTGCCGGCCGGCCTGCTGACTGGCCGGCTGATCGCCTGGAGCCGCTTTCGTGGGCACACCCTGTTGCAGGCGTTACTGGCGCTGCCGCTGGTGTTGCCACCCACCGTGCTTGGCTTCTATCTGCTGCTGGCCTTCAGCGGCGACGGCACACTTGGCTCGCTGTATCAGACCCTTGCCGGCAAAACCCTGGCCTTCAGTTTCGAGGGACTGCTCATCGCCTCTATCCTGTTTAACATTCCATTCGCCGTGCAACCGCTGCAACGCGCCTACGAATCGATTCCGACCGACGTGCGCGACGCCGCGGCGTGCTGTGGCATGTCTGCGTGGCAGCAATTTAGAATAGTCGAGCTGCCATTGATCTGGCCGGGCCTTTTAGGTGCGGCGGTATTGGTGTTCGCCCACACACTCGGCGAGTTTGGCGTAGTACTGATGGTCGGTGGCAACATCCCGGGCGAGACCCGAACTGTGGCAATCTCGATTTACGACAGCGTACAGGCCTTCGACAACCGCAGTGCGGCGATTATGTCCGGGGTGTTGTTGCTGGTTTCACTGGTGGCAATTGCGCTGGTGTTTGCTGTCGGCAATCGACAACACGACGCGCATCGCGAAACACGATAGATAAGCCTTACATCCAATGCGCCAGCACAGGCCCGGAGTGTTGAGCTAAATCGCGTAGCCAGCGTGCCCAATCAGCCGTTACTTGCCGCGGCACCTTTTGACCATTAATCCCACTGACAGCGACTGCGATCTTCCTGCAAGGGCAGCAAACGACTGTAGCACAGCTAACGCGCCATCCCATACGCGGTAAGAATTTCACGAGCCCGCGCACCTTGCAAAAACAAAAGAAAATCACCCACCGCCTGATCCGCCTCACCAACAGCCATCGCCTGCAGCAGAACGGGCTGATGTAGATCCGCAGGCAAAACAACGTGCTCACCGACATCGGCCAGTGCCGGTGACAACGCTAGCGACAACGAAACAATACCCACCTGTGCCACACCACTGCGCACCATCATCGCCGCCTGTGAAACCTTTTCGCCGTACACAAGGCGACTCTGCAATGCCTGATCGATCTGCAATGCCTGCAACGCTTCAAGTGCCGCCACGCCATAGGGCGCGTGCCTGGGGTTGGCTATCGCAAATCGAAAAACCTGTTCGCGTTCAATCGCTGTGCTAACGCCCACTGCCTTTTCATCGATGGGTACGCTGCCGCTTGCGGTTTTGTACAGTGCTAATCGCCCCTCACCGAACGATACGGGTTCGCTTGTGGCTCGTCCGGCATGTACCAATTTGGCGACTAATTTGGGATCGGCAGATAAAAAAAGTTGATACGGCGCGCCCTGCATAATTTGCCGAAACAAATTGCCCGATGCACCGTAGACCGGTGTCGCGAATTGTTGCTCATTGCTGTCAAACTCAGCTAACAGTTCATTGAGCGCAAATTGCAAAGAGGAGGCGGCGGCGATGCGGGGCTTGGCCAACAGCGATGGAGAAGACAGACTCAGCGCCAGGAGTAACACACAAAGCACCCACTGCAAACCAAGCTGTCTGTCAGATCTGTTCAAGAGATTCCGGGGTGTCAAAGTCTTGCAGGATGGCCGCATCATCGACATCAATCTCGATCAGTCGCTCAGGGTATTGTCGCATCAGAAAACGCGCGCCGCGGTCGCCCTCGTTCTGCAGTAGAGTGTCGAAAAACGACTTGCCCACCAACACCGGATTGCCGCGCTTGCCCCGATAGATCGGCACGACAATGACGTCGGCAGCTTTAGCGCCAGCCGCGGCGATCAATTGATCGATCACCGAGCTGGCAACTGCTGGCATATCGCCCAGGCACACCACCACTGCATCGGCATCGTCGAGTTGCGAAATGCCGCGCGCGAGCGAATGGCCCATGCCCTGATCATAGGCCGGGTTGTAGCAAAGCGTGACCGGCTCTTGACGTAACACGTCTTCGATGCGCTGATGTTCGTGACCGGTTACCACCACTGTGCTCGACACGGCACTCTGGTGCAATGACTGCACCACCGATTCAACCATTGTGGCCCCTTTCCATGGCAGCAGCAGTTTATTGCGATCACCCATGCGCCGCGACATTCCGGCAGCCAGCACCAGACCGTGTACTATCGGCGCCCGATTGGCACTGACACGCGGTTGCGGGCGGTCGAGCACCTCGGCCAGCAATCCACCGACGCTCAAACTATTCAACCATTGATCGTCGATCGCAATATCGCAGGCAAGCCGATCGAGCAATTGATCAAGGCCGTTATATTTGGGCGATCGTGCGCAACCGGGCAAACCCAGCACGACTTTATCTCCCAGGCGACCCAGCAACAAAAGGTTGCCTGGATCCACTGGCAGTCCATAGCGAATCACCTCACCACCCGCCGCCTCAATTGCAGCGGGAATCACATCGCGTCGATCACTGATCGCGGAGCCGCCGACAATCAACAACCAGTCGACAGATGATTGCGCGGCGTCGGTAAGCAGTCTGGTCAGCGCTTGCTCGTTATGGGCACACCGTCTTTCGTCATCCAGCACGGCGCCGCGTGCCTCCAGCCGGTGTTGGGTGACTACTCGGGTTTTGTCGTGCACAGAAGGTTTGAGTGACGAGAGTGTGGTCTGTAGCAACATGGCCCGTTTATGACTGGGCGCTACCACTCGCAGCCGATGTGCGCCAAAAGCCCGCACAGCACGATCAACGCTGTCGCGCGGTACGGCGTAGGGAATGATCTTGATTGTCGCCACCATGCGACCGGCCGGCACCCAGGTATTCTCGGCCAGGGTGGCGAAGGTAATCTCCGTATCGACCGCATTTAAAGCAAGTATGGCATCGCGATCAAAGAGGAAAAGGCCATCGCTGGCGGCATGCAGATTTACGCGCCCGGTGCTGGCCGCACTGACACTGAGCCCTGCCCCGGCCACCGCATCGGCCAGATAGCTCGCCGCATCGTCTTCATGCAGGTCATCGGGATCGATGCGTGCGACAGTGACCGACGTCACGCCGGCCTGCTGCAACGTGGTCTGCAGTTCGCTGGTGAGCAACGTGCCTTTCGATATTCGCCTGCCGTCTACCTTGACACTGTGTGCCAACAGGCAATCGAGCGCTTGGGACGTTGGCAGCTCGCCAAACCACATAATTGTTTAACTCGGGCTGTCCGGACGGTAAATCATAACCCAGCAAGCCAGCTGGCGGGTCAGTGCTGGCGCAAGCGCCCGAAAACGCTGCGCAGGTGGCTAGCCAACCTGACGCTGTTGTCGATTGCTCGCCAGCCGGTCATCGACCCGTTGCACGGTGCGATCCAGCACATCGAGTTGCAGGCCTCGCTGAGCGGCGATGTGCTGCACAATCAGGTCGACGCGCTCGATGTGTTTTGCGCCAGAAAACAGCGCACGTGCCGCCGACGACGGCTTGCTCAGACCGCTGGCTGCAGCGGCGTATTTGTCGAATGGCACCATGTCTGACGGATCGGCCCCCATGCCCACACAAACATCTGCGACCCACTGATAAATGGCTCGCGATTCTTCAAGGTCTGAGTGAACCGCGTCTGCAATTGCACGCATGTCTCGCGCCTGCACACAGCGGTAGTTGCCGGTGATCAGCATGCTCCACTTGGCCAGTGGCACGAACAGCGAATCGAACAACCGCAACTTGACCGGCAACTCGGTTTCGCTGCCGTCTGGCAGCCGGTGGCGGATGGCGAGGATATCGTCCTGCAACTGCCGCAGCATCTCGGTAGGCGCAGCCGCTTCAAAACGAGCCACTTTGAAATTGGTGGGTAGACTGACCTGCAATACGTTCTTGGGTTCGTCAGGTGGTCTGAAGGCCTGTGGATCGGGCGAGGCCAGTGTGACCAGGCCCGGTTCGAAACTGTCCCAGACGCCAGGCTCTGTGTAGCAGTCGCGCAGCTTGTCCGGATCGACGCCCGGCAGCCGAGCCAGATAGGGCAGCGGCGGCATATTCATGATCGCCATGCACGGAACCTTTGCGCGCGCAACCAACTCAAGCAACTCGCGAACACCGGGCGAGCTGTACTGTGGCTCCTGCATGGCCAGCACCACCAGATCGTAACTGGCCGGCTCGATCTGATCCGGTGTGGCGGCGTGCAACCCTGCCGATAACGACTTCGAGTCAATGCTGACCGGGGTATCCATGCCGCGCACTGGCAATCGAACCAGCGTGCCGCTGCGGTTGATCAACTGCGCGGTGCCGGGTGTGCAAACCAGCGTAACCGAATGGCCTGCGAGCAAGAGTTTGGTGCCCAGCAACGAACCATACGAAGCGCCCATGATCAAAACATTGTATGTGGTAGACGACATAGTTCAGCTCGTTCAGCGCCTCAGTGAAGCGCGTTATCGGTATTGGGCAGCCCGCCACCCGCGGCTATCACCGTGTAGCGGCATACCCGTTTACCTATTGAATATTGCGCGCTCCATAATCATTCATGAAGTCGAACCAATCGATACGACAAACAGACTCAGCGTTCCCCGGTACTGACACGCGATTGTTTGAATAATCAAGGATCCACCCCGATCGCCATGGCAAATTTTCTCCCCAGCCGGCGGACCAGCTCTCGCCTGCTGTTGCTGTTCTGCCTGATCTACCTGTTGCCCCTGGGCTATAGCGTTGCAGCGCACTACCAGTCGTCCGACACCCCCTGGTGGGACATGCGCCGCGACAGCAGCCAGCAGGCGCCCGATCCGGCACAAACCAGTGAGGCAGTCATTCAGGTCTACTCAGCGCGCGCAGCGCGCTGGCGCGGGGCGCTCGGTGTGCATAGCTGGATCGCTGTCAAACCGTCGGGCGCAGAGCGCTTTCAACGCATCGAGGTCATGGGTTATGCACTGCGCTGGAGCGAGCGGTCGGTGCGGATAAGCTACGGCATCCCGGACAACTACTGGTTTGGCAGCCGCCCCACACTACTGCGCGATTTGCGCGGTGGTGCCGCGGTCGATCAATTAATTGAGAAATTGATCACAGCCGCGCAGAACTACCCGAACGATGCCACTTATAGCGTCTGGCCGGGACCCAACAGCAATACCTTCATCGCCTGGCTCGGCAGACAAGTACCCGAGCTGCAACTCGAGCTGCCGGTCACCGCGATTGGCAAAGACTTCATCACTCATGGGCCGAGCCTTCGAACAACGCCGAGTGCCACTGGGTATCAATTCTCTGTCGGGGGGTGGTTTGGTGCGATCATCGGCATGGAGGAAGGTGTCGAGTTGAATCTGGCCGGATTCTCAGCCGGCATCGATCTCTACCCACCCGCGTTAAAACTACCGGGCATCGGCCGCGTGGGTTACTGCGACTATCGCGCGCGCAGAATCAATAGTGGATAACCATTCCACCTGGATGTGGCTCATTTTGTTGAGTTGAAGCAACACCCTGCCTGCTAGATTCTGACCCGGTACGCAACCGGTTTCGCCAAATTCACCAATTTTGGGGATTGCGATCCCGGCGGCAATCGACAATCATTTTCGCGTCGATCCACAGCTGGAGGTGCGATCATGAAAGCTCTCGCATACGGTCTTGCGCTGGTGTCGATCTGCAGCTCAGCGCTGTCTTCCCCCATCATCACCCGCACAGAATCCAATGGCAAAATGGCCACCCTGGCGGGAGAGAATTTCGGCACCCGATGCGACAATTGTGAAGTCGTCGCAGACTATGGCGGGTTTCGGTACGCGCTGCCGATTCACGGCTGGCAAACCAACCAGATAACCGTCCAGCTCGAAGATATCGGCAAGGGCAATCGTGCAAGCCTGGCGGTGCACAGTGCTTCAGGCACCAGTAATGCGGTACAGCTCACACTGCCGGAAAAGCTGATACCGGCCACACGGGCGCACAAACCTGTGTCGCCAGAGCAACCCGGCGAGCTGCAGGTATTCTCGCGATCTTACGATATCAGCATCGGCGGTCAGGGCACAGATACCTTCGATGTGAGTCAGCCACAGGCGAGCTGCGGCACCACCTCGACGGTGTTCGACTCAGCCGAGATCGTGCTCGGGCGGCGCACGCGCTTTGGCGATGCCCGCAAGGTAGAGTCGCCCGCACGCGGCTGCACTGACTGCTCGCCACTGAAAGTCCGCTACTACTTCGAACCGACAGGTAAACTCGAATATCAGCTTCACGTCTACCGTCGGGAAGTAGCGGGGATTTGTCCCGATCGCGTGCGACCCTGACCCAAAACCCTGGCGCAGAGCCTGACGCGAGCGCGGTCCACCCCGGCCTGTATCGCCCCCTCACCTGACAACACCCTCCCACGATTCATTCTGGTATGCGATCAGATATGTCGCTATGATATCTGCTCGGCATCATTGCTGCTCACGCTACAGACATTGTAGTTTTAACGCCGTGTAGAGGGATCACCAGCATGTCGGCAACGCATAGAATATTGATCGTCGAAGATCAGGAACACACCCGCAACCGGCTGGCCGATGCGATCCGCCAACACCCGGAGCTGGATCTGGTGGCCGAGGCTGAGAACGTCGCCGAAGGCAGGGACTATCTCAACCGCCTGCAACCCGATGTTCTGCTCACCGATTTAAACCTGCCCGATGGCAACGGTATCGAACTGATTCGCATCGCCGCCGCCGGCGACACGACCGAAAGCATGGTGATTACTGTCTTTGGTGATGAAAAACATGTCGTCAGCGCCCTGCAGGCAGGCGCCACCGGGTATTTGCTGAAAGACTGTGACGCGGTTGAAATCAGCAAGGCGATCCTGCAAATGCGTGACGGCGGCTCACCGATCAGCCCCTCTATCGCACGTCACCTGCTAAAACATTTTCATCCACCTCAGCCAGAGGCCCCCACCAGGAAACCCGATGTCCCCGAAACCGACAATAAGGGGCCAGCACTGACGCGGCGGGAACACGAAGTGCTGCGCTTGATCGCGAAAGGGTTTTCCTATCAGGAAATCGCCGAAACCCTCAGCCTGTCGGTACACACCGTCACATCCCACATCAAACATATTTACCGCAAGCTTGCCGTGGGTTCACGAGGCGAGGCTGTGTATGAAGCCTCGCAGATTGGTCTGCTGTAACGCCTGCAGTATGCAAGGAGAGCCATTCAGACGTGCGATAGCTGGACATGACTGACGCGAACCCCGGCATCATCCCACGTAACTGGCGGGATCGGCGCATACTGCCGGCAATCGTCCTGTGTGTGCTCGCGTGGCTGACAACCATCATCGTCAAGTATGACTACGAAATCGCGCTGCCCGAGTCGCGAATCGATGTCATGCAATTGCTGTTCAGCAAAAGCGGCGATCGACACAACGTGCCCTCGTCGAATTTTGGCACTGAGGTCGCCCTGCCCCACGTGTGGCGAGAGGTGGGCCACACCACCGATAGAAACGAAGCGACCGGCTGGTACACCGCCGTGATCAAATTGAACGTACCACCCAACCGCCTTTGGGTCGTGTATTTTCCAAACATCACCGCCAATTCGACCATCTATCTGAACGGCGAAATACTCGGCCGCGGTGCTCGACTGGATGACATCCTCGGACAAATGCGCCAGCGCCCGCTGTATCTGAATATTCCCAACGGCATTCTGCGCGCCGACAAAAATATGCTGCAACTCTACATCGAGTCAGGCGATGAGTTTTTCGGCTCGATCGAGCCGTTTCATCTGGGGCCGGAAGAGTCATTCAGGGACGTCTATACGCAGCAGTATTTTTTCAAGGTGATGATCGTCAAGTTGATTGGCGGCCTGTTGTTTTTTGCCGCGCTGGCAACCGGCGCGATCTGGCTGTTGCGCAGGACCGAGTCCCTCTACGGTTGGTTCGCGCTGACCTGTCTGCTGTGGAGTATCAACATACTGACCGAATTTCTTATCGACCTGTCCGATCCGATTGGATTATTCAAGTTATTGTTCCGCTACTCCAGCATCGCGTTTTTTTGCGCCATGCTGGTGATCGTAGTCAACCGATATCGCAACACCCGTGCAGTGAAAATCGAATGGCTGTTGGTGGGCATTGCCGCGGCATTGAGCCTGGCCACCGTATTGTTACCCGAACAATACAAACAGGCCATGTCCAACTATGGCATCGGTGCGTTTGCGTTGATACTGATCAGCTACTGTTTTTTTGCCCTGCTCAGAAACTACCTGCACACCGGCACCATGACGGATTGCCTGGTCGCCTATTCGGTGGCCGTCATTTTCTTTTTCTCGATTGGCGACCTGCAGTCGGCAGTCAGTATCAATGCAGAAAAATACTCGGGCATGACGGCTCATTTCGGTGCGCCGTTTTTTGTCATGGTACTGGGCTGGAAGCTGATCAAGGATTTTGTCACTGCACGCAGCCACGCCGAAGAACTCAATCTCAATCTCGAACGGCGCGTGGCAGAGAAGACGCGCGAGCTCGAAGAGAGCTTTGCAAAAATGCAGGCGCTCGAAAAACGTCAGATACTGGCGCAGGAACGCGATCGGCTTATCATGGATATGCACGATGGCCTGGGTGGGCAACTGGTGTCGGCGATGTCCATGCTCGAGTATGACAACATTGATCGCAACACCGTCAGCACCGCCATCAAGGATGCACTGGGCGATATGCGCCTGATGATAGACGCGCTCGATCCGGTCAGTGACGATCTGGCGATGGTACTGGGCAGCTTTCGGCAACGACTGCAAACCAACTTGCAGGGGACCAATATCGACCTGAACTGGCAGGTGCAGGACGTACCGCTTATGGAAGATCTCGGCCCACACAAGACGCTTCAAATTCTAAGAATTCTGCAAGAAGCCGTCACTAATGCCATCAAGTACTCAGGCGCCAGCGTCATCACCATCGCCACCGGCACTGAAGGCGAGCGGGCGTTCCTGTCAGTCAGCGACAACGGCCGCGGTATGCGCGGAGATTGCGGCAAGGGTCGCGGGCTCGACAACATGCAGCGTCGGGCAGACGCCCTGAACGCCACGCTGAGTATCGTTGACTCTAACGATGGCGTCAGTTTAAAACTTGTACTCTGACACCTCCCGAACACTGGCAGCCGAGCTACAGTTCAGCCCAATCGGCCGGTGGCTCTTTACCTGGATGCACAGCTCCGCACTGATTGCAGGTTCTGCTCGACTGCGATTCATAGAAGGCGTTGAAAAGCGGCGGTAAATCGGCAACGATATCTTTGATCACTAACTCCACACGGTGTACGAGCGAACCACACGCAAAGCAATACCACTCAAAACCATCGCACTGCCCGGCGTGCCGGTTACCCTCCACCACCAGCCCTACCGACCCCGCTTGCGGCCGTTGCGGTGAGTGCCGAATGTGTGGTGGCAACAGAAATACCTCGCCTTGCCTGATTACGATATCTTCGATTTTTCCTCGATCGGCTATTTTCAGAATCATATCGCCGGTGATCTGATAGAAAAACTCTTCGACCGGATCATCGTGAAAGTCCACGCGCTGATTGGGTCCACCGACGATCATCACCACCATACCGTCCCCGGATTCAAACAACTGGCGGTTGGCCACAGGTGGCTTCAGCAAATGTTGATGCTCACGAATCCAGGCGGAAAAATTGAACGGGCGCTGGAACGACGGGCTCATGAAGCCTCCTATTCAGGCACGGGATGGTCGATGCAGGCTGACGGGCCCGGGCGACGGCACCAGACCTGCGACATTGGTATCGGACCGGGCCGGTCGCGTTCAAGATAGCACTGTCGCCTGGCGTGCACCATCGGTACTGACTGTGCCTTGCACAAGAAGTGACAGTGAAATTTACAATGTGAAATTTCTTTTGTGAAATTTGCATAAACAACCATTACTATACGCGGTCCCCACTCCGCCCAACACAGTCATATAAGCGAGTTGAGCCTGCAGACCTGCACAATCACGTCCGACGGCAGGCTGCGCGCATTGAACGGCAGCACTAAAAAACCATGACAAGAAAAATCAACACACTCATTCTCGGCGCCTCTTACGGCTCCCTGCTCGGCACCAAACTGGCGTTGGCAGGCCACAACGCCACCCTGGTCTGCACCGCCCCGACCGCCAGCCTGATCAATAGCGAAGGCACTGTGGTTCGCTTTCCGGTTCGCGGCCTGGACGAGCTCGTCGTCGTACACTCGACGGATCTTGCCGGCAAAATTAGCGCGCAGACACCTGAAGAAGTTGCTGTCGAAAACTACGATCTCGTCGTTCTCGGCATGCAGGAGCCGCAGTATGGTAATCCATCAGTGCGCAACCTGATGGATCAGATAGCGGCGGCAGCCCTGCCCTGCATGGCGATCATGAATATGCCGCCACTGCCCTACATGCAAAGACTGCCCGGCGTAGACACCACCGCCATCCTCGACTGCTACGCAGACCCGAGCGTGTGGGACAGATTCGACCCCGAGCTGATGACATTGGCCAGTCCGGACCCACAGGCTTTCCGCCCGGCCGACGCCGGCAAGAATGTGTTGCAGGTCAGCCTGCCAACGAACTTCAAAGTCGCACGATTCGGCTCCGATGAGCACACCCAACTGTTGCGTACCATCGAATCCGACATTCTCGCCGCGCGCCACCCTTATGCCGGCGGCGAAACCGAACTGCCCGTCAAAGTGAAAGTCCACGATTCGCTATACGTGCCACTGGCCAAGTGGAGCATGCTGATGACCGGCAATTACCGATGCGTACAACGCGACGCGATGATCCCGATCAATGATGCGGTGCACTCGAATCTGGCGGATTCGAAAGAGATCTATCAGTGGACGGCAACCGTCTGCGAAGAGCTCGGGGCCAATCCAGCCGACCTCGTCCCCTTCGATAAATACGCCAATGCAGCCAAAGGGCTGTCGCAGCCTTCATCCGCCGCCAAGGCGTTGGCCAATGGTAGTGCAGCGATCGAACGAGTCGATAAGCTGGTTCAACTGCTCGCCGCACAAAAACGCATGAGCCGCCCGGAAGTCGATACCATTGTCGGCAACGTCGAGTGGTATTTGCAGAAAAACGCAGGGTAACTGGTCCCATTTCACTGGCGTTCGGTCAGGCAGCTACGGTGATTACAATTCCCAGTGAACGTCAACCAGAACACCGCCCGTTGATCGTGCGGCGCTGCTAAACAGCGCCGCGGCAGCGACTGCGATGATTAGAGCCAGCCTCCTATCACAACCCGCTTTGAACGGACTTTGGTGTAGTGCAATCCGACGCTCGGCTTGATCAACACCCGGCACACACTGGGGTATGCTGGCCGACACTACCGATCAAATTACCGGATTGCCTGTGTTGGAAAAATTGTCGATACGCGCCTATACATCGTGCATCTGTTCGCACGAACATGAATTCCATCAAATCGTGCTGCCGCTTCAAGGGGGTGATGGATATCAGTGTCAATGGCCGTGACGCTGTCATCGGTGCCGGGCAAATTGTCATTATTCGCAAAGGTGTCAGCCACAGCTTTAAGGCGAATGAGCCATCTCGATTTCTCGTCGCCGATACGGATCGCCTGCCCGACAACGCAAACGCCGTCCAATCTCCGTTTGCTGCAATCTCCGAGTCAATGCGCGCGTATTGCAGATTCATCGAGGTTCAATTGCAGCACCCTGTAAACCCGCACGTCAACGACAGCGTAACAACCCTGTTCGGGCAGCTGCTTGCCGATCAGGACTTTGTGCCGAAGATAAACCTAAGAATCACTCGCGTGCTGGACTTTATCGAAAACAATCTGGCAGCCAAATGCTCGCTGGACGATCTCGCCTCCGCGGCCAATCTCAGCAAGAGCCACTTCAAGACAGAGTTCAAAAAACAAACCGGCCAGTCGACTGGCCAATACCTGATGATGCGCCGAATGGAGAAAGCGCGCGCCTTACTTACCCGTACGGACCTACCGATCGGCATCGTTGCAGAGCGCGTCGGATACACCAGTCCGTCCGCATTCACGCGGCGTTATTCGTCATATTTCGGCAAGCCTCCCAAACGATCTCTGACCAGCTAGGAAAGATCGTCCAATCAGCAAATATCATGGTCCGACCAGCACAATCGGAGCGTTGAGACTTTTGTATACTCGCACTCTGTTTTCACCGCTGACGCTGATCACTCCATGGCAAAAAACCTGACCGACTACCGCGCCCTGACCTTCGACTGCTATGGCACTATGATTGATTGGGAAAGCGGCATCTGGGACGCACTGCAACCGGTGCTGATGAGCAATGGGCGCGATGACATTACCCGTGAAATCGCCCTTGGCGCATTTGCCCGAATTGAAACGGCGCAGGAACTGGCCACGCCGAAGATGCTGTACCCGGAGTTGCTATCACGGGTTCACAACGCCATGGCCGCCGATTTCGATCTGCGCAGCAACGATGAGCTGGATCAAAATTTCGGCCTGTCCGTACCACACTGGCCTGCGTTTGCAGACTCCGCAGATGCACTGCGGATTCTTGGCAAACACTTTAAACTGGTGATTCTCTCTAACGTCAACCGGGATGGATTTGCCGCCTCGAATCGAAAGCTCGGCGTCGCGTTCGATGCGATTTATACGGCTGAAGATGTCGGCAGCTACAAGCCAAACGCGGCAAACTTCGACTACCTGCTGGCGCACGTTAAATCCGACCTGGGTGTGGAGCCGGATCAGATCCTGCACACCGCGCAGAGCCTGCATCACGACCACGTCCCCGCTACCCGGGCGGGGCTTGCGAAGGCCTGGATTGACCGCCAGGGGCTTGCCAATAGTGACAATTGGGGCGCAACCGCCGTGGTCGACGATCGACCCGACGTGGATTTCAGATTTTCCACCCTGATGGAAATGGCGCGGGCGTTAGCCTGAGACTACTGGCGTGGGTCCACTTCAGACCGCACGCCCTCAAGCTGCTTACCTCGTTGACACGGGTCAGGCGCGCGCCGCGTTGCCGCCGCGCAACTGAGTCCAGATCACCTTTGCCAGCGGCAGGAACAACAGTATCAGCGCAATGATGGTGATGGGACCTGCGATCGGGCGGGTAACGAAGATCGAAAAATCTCCGTCAGACAACAACAGCGACTGACGCAGCGTCGGCTCGGCAATTGGCCCCAGCACAATCGCCAGAACGGCCGGTGCCAGCGGATAATCGAGTATGCGCAAAAGGTAAGCGCCAATACCGAACAGCAGCATCAGCCACACGTCGAACATGTTGGTATAGGCTGCATAGGTGCCGATCACGCTAAGCACGAAAATCATCGGCGCAAGAATGGTAAACGGCATGCGCAGCATCCACAGAAAAACCGGAATGAATGCCAGATTCACCAACACAGCCACGAGGTTCGAGACGTAAAAACTGCCGATTAGCGGCCAGACAAAATCCGGCTGCTCCGAGAACAACAGCGGGCCCGGTTGTAGCCCCCAGATCACCATGCCGGCCAGTAGCACCGCCGTCGTTGGCGAGCCAGGTATGCCCAGTGTCATCATCGGCAGCATCGCGCCGGTCGAGGCTGAATTATTAGCGGATTCCGGTGCGGCAATGCCATTGACGTTGCCCTTGCCGTAACTGTCCTTGTCCTTCGACACCATCTTGGTGACACCGTAGGCCATCAATGACCCCGGGGTCGCACCGGCCGCCGGCAGTATACCGACAAAAAATCCCAGGAACGAACCGACGGTGGTACCTTTCCAGGCTTTTGGAAAGCTGCGAATCGCCGCCATCACCGATTTAAAATTCACATTGGCTTCGGTCATCGTCACTTCGCCGCGCGTCGAATTGATCGTCCAGATCATCTCACCGATGCCGTAGACGCCGATCGCGAGCACGAGAAAACGAATACCATGCGAAAATCCGGTGGTATCGATCCAGTCAGCGGTCGCGGGAAATAAATCCAGCGGATCGCCAAACTGCAGTCGCGGCTCGCCGGTGATGATGTCGAAACCCACGGTGGCCAGTACCAATCCCAGTGCAATCGAGATCAGCGTTTTCGGAATGTCGTCACCACCCAACCCCACAAAGGTGGAGAACGCCAACAGCATCAGCGCAAAGATCTCGGGGTTGCCGAATTTCAGTGCAACACTTGCCAGTGGTGGAGCAAACGCGGTGAAAAAGATGTTGGCAATGGTGGCGCCAATGAAGGATGCGATTGCCGCCGTCACCAGCGCACGCTCGGCCTGTCCGGCCAGTGCCAGCGGCCGCCCGTCGAAGGTGGTGGCTACCGCAGTTGATGCGCCGGGTATCCCTAGCGTAATCGACGATATCGCGCCACCATACATAGCGCCGTAGTAGATCGCCGCCAGAAAAATCATCGGTGATGAAACAGTGCCGGTCCACTCCTGAATAACGAATGTGAACGGCAGCAGAATCGCCACTCCGTTGACTGACCCTAGACCCGGCATGGCACCGACAAACAGTCCGACCACTACACCGAGAATACACAGCCCGAGATTGACCGGCATCAGTGCTTGCACGATGCCGTCCATCAATGAAGGTATTATTTCCATTTTCTCGCCCTACAGAAAAATGTTGTACAAGGGGATGAACAACGGCTCGGTAATCCCCTTGGGCAGGACGATTCGCATCGCCACATCAAAGAAAAAGAAACAGAAAACGGGTGTCAGCGTCGCGATCAGAAATGTTCGCAACCACGAGTGCTTGCCCAGAAACTTCAGGTAATAAACCAGGAACAGGAATATGCCGGCGTAAAAGCCAAGCCACTCAATCAGCCCAAGAAACGCAAACAGGCCACCGCCCACCCACAGCAGCATGCGCCTGGAATAGGCATCCATGTAGGGCTGATCGGACTGCGAAGGTGGCGAGGTTCGCCGGTACCAGTTCACCATAACCCACAGTGACGATAACAGCATCACGAGCGACAGCCAGAATGGCCAGAAACCGGAACCGGGCGTGCCGGTCTCATCGAAACCGATGTTGTCGAATCGCGCAATGTCCGGATCCCACGAGGGACCCTCACCGCTCTTCCACATCAGGTACAACGACAGACAAGCGAGCACAATGGCCGTAACGAGTTCGGCACGACGCATCGATTGATACCTTTTGAGTCGATCAGAAAAAGTGCAGGGTTTAAATTAGAAGCCTGAGGTATGACCACCCGAACGGGTGGCCATACCGTTTTACAACGAAGTCTACTGCGAGGGATGCGCTACTTGATCGCGCCGGACGCTTTGAGAATAGACTCGTGGCGAGTGCGTTGCGTATCCCAGTAGCTGGACAGGTCAGAGCCCGCCATGAAGTCACCCATCAGCGACTTGCTCTTTTTGTACTCCTGCCAGTCGGCAGACTCGTAGACCTTGGTGAAAAGATCGGTGAAGTAGGCCAGTGCATCATCGGACATGCCAGGCGCACCAACGACCGAGCGTTGCATGAAGTAGGAGAACTCAGATCCGGTTTCCTTCAGTGTGGGTACGTCAGGGAACATTGGCAGACGCTCATCGGTGAAAGCCACCAGCGGAATCACGTCACCACTGTCGTAGAAGCCCAGTGCCTCTGAGGGGTTGTTGACCGAACTGTGGATCTGCTGACCTGCCAGATCCTTTGCCACAGCACCACCACCTTTGTAAGGGATGTACTTGATCGACAGCCCATAGGCTTCGTTCAGGTGATCGGTGATGATGTTGTCTTCGGAGTTCTTACCAGTGCCACCCATCACCCAGCCGGAACCGCGCTTTTTGGCTTCGGCAAGGAACTCATCGAAGTTGTTGATACCTTCGTCCTTGTGGACCCACAGCAAGAAGGTGTCTTCTGCCATGCGGCCGACCGGTGCAAATTTCATGATATCGACTTCGAGACCCGGCTGACGTAACGGCGTGGTAAAAAACGAATTGAGCGTCACCATAATGGTGTGATCAGGATCGGTCGCACCCTTCATGTGAACCAACGCCTCAGCGCCGGAACCACCCGATTTATTGGTCGGTACCAATGGCTTGGAAGCGAGGTTTTCCTTTTCAACGATAGACTGCATCAGTCTGGCCATTTTATCGGCACCACCACCCTTGCCGGCCATGATCACAAAATCAACCGGCTTGTTCGGCTCCCAGGCCTGTGCCTGACCGGACACGCCCAGCGCCACCAGACCGGCGACCGCAACGCTCATTATTTTTTTGATAAACATCGACATTCCTCTCTATGAGTTGGTGAACACTTTTTTTACGCCTTTCACAGGTTACACGCCCGTGAATCAAGGTGTTGCCAAATACGCGGCATTAATTGTCTTCACAACTGATAAAACGTTGCTAATAACGCGCTCCCTTCCGCGCCACAGTCTGCTCGGATGGGCAAGACAAACCAGCGTCGGCGGGGGTACCAGCAAGCAGGGGCCAACCGGCAGATCGTCCCACATCTTTGCACGCTGGCGCTACCATCATCTGGTATACCACATACCTCATACCATACACGGGCTGAGAACAAGGTCAATAGCTGATTGGCTGCCAGAAGACCTGCCCGATTGGCAGGCCCGCAGAACCTCATTCTGCGCCTGGACAACTGGCGCGTACGGTGACGGACCATTGTGCATTCATCCCACGGTACAGCGAGTTGGACATCTGCATCTGCCCAACGTCGCACAGGCATCGCGCTATAGCTGGTCGCGAATGTCCCAAAGCTCTGGGAAGAAGCGAAGCCGGGTTACGTTTTCAAGCCAGCCAACG
>CAZYDV010000063.1:0-21476 GCA_964646405.1 uncultured Granulosicoccaceae bacterium
GGGCCTGCACGATTTTCTGCGTGCCTACTATCACTACAAAAGTGCCGACTGGACAGAGAATCAACCGTTGCCGCTGGCCGACTGGTCGGCGCAAAGCCTCGCGCAATTGCCCACCTACTACGTAATGGATCAGGGTGTTGGCATGGCCGAGACGGTCGAGCCCTACATGCCTGCTGCCCATGATATCGCCAACTGTCACTGGCTGACGGACGACGAGCTGGCAGTCTACACAGCGTCGTTCAGACAAAGCGGATTGCAGGGTGGTCTGAACTGGTATCGCTGCGTTACCAGTGGTAATTACACCAGCGAGATGCAGATGTTTGCCGGCCTGCCCATCAAAGTGCCGTCAGTTTTTGTCGCCGGTGCCAGTGACTGGGGCATCTATCAAAAGCCCGGAGAATTCGAACGGATGCAATCACAGGCATGTAGCGACATGCGGCATGTCGCGTTGATAGAAGGTGCAGGGCACTGGGTGCAGCAGGAGCAACCCGAGGCGGTGGTGAAAGTGTTGCTGGAACATTTACTGGCGCGTTAGATGAGGTAGGCCATGCACCTCGCTCACGCGTCGGGTTACCTCAGAGCGGAAAAGCAGCACCACGGAAACCCGACGCGTAAGCGAGGCAACAACATACCGCACCCCGCTCAGGCGCCGGACCAACCCTTTACATCAGCGCGACTAAAGCAACCGCTGCACAATTGGACAATTAATAATAATGCCGTTAGACCCGTAGGCAGATCCGCCCGGACCGGTCAAAAATCCACGTTCAACCATACCCAGAATGGCAAACTCTTCAAACATCCTGGAGCGATAGCCATTGTCGATTGCCTCTTGTGTCCATTCGCCGAGATTAAGGTCCCATAGCGGTGAATAGTCAGTGGCAATGGTCGGGATGCCGCCCAGTACGTTTAACGGGCCGCCACCGTCGACAAGGGCGCTGTTAAATCCCTGGCGCTGTGGATTCGATTCGCCAAAATCGTTGGTTGGACCATTGGTGAAACCGAAAATACGTTCAACTGCGCTGAACAGCGAGTCGTCTCGACCCACCGGTACATTGGCCAGCGCCGGTGCAAACACCGCACCCTCGAGCGATGCTGCAATCGCGACCGATGCGTCAGTTGAAAGATAGAGCACCGGTCGGCCGAAACTGAATCCAGGTACCAGTTCCAGTGTGACGGTGCCTGGCTCGCCATCATCTCCAGGGCAGATTCTCACCACGCTGTCGTGCAGTATCTGTCTGGCTGCCGCTTCCTGGTCTGCGGAAATTCCGCCGCAGTATTGAGATAGCTGCGCTTCGCTGGTTCCAAAGGAAACCGCCGGTGCGTTGTAGACGTGATCGCCAGCATTGGTGATGCGTACCAGTGGACTGTAAAAACCGTCTGCATCGCCGACATCCGAACCAACAGAGCCGGGCTGGAACGAAAGACTGTCGAGCAGGTTGCTGGTACCACTGGTATCGGTAGAGCCCGGGCTCACCTGACGTTCCGGTGCAAAGTCAACTCGCCCACCGCTGTAGATCAGAATACCATCGGCATCGTAGAACGCCCGACGCACGGCATTGGCCATGAATGTTTCCTGCATCGGCTCTGGCAGGTCTGCAAAGTTCAGTTTGCTTGCGAAATTAAGACCCAGTGCTTCGGCAGTGTCTTCATCGGTGGTGTCAGTGACGATATACCATATGTTTGCACCGTTCGACGGCCCGCCAGACGCGAGACGTCCCTGGTATAGCGGTAATGTCACAGTGGAGTTGGGTTCTTCATCCAGGTCGACAACACCGGCGGTCAGTAATTGCACGGGTCCAATCAGGTTGCGATTAACCGAACTCGGCGCGGGGCCGAAATAGGTGATGGGTATGTCGGCACCGATTGACGGCGGTGCCGGTGCAAAGTCGTCATCGTCATCCTCGAAAGACAATGGGCTGCCAGGTACAACACCATTGGTGGCGTTGGTTGTAGCAGCAGTCAAGGCGGCAAAATCGGCAGCGAGCTGTCCACCGGCAAGCTGGCCGACGGCAGGCGTTGACGGAGAACCGACTGTGTCCTGATTATTCGAGTCTGTCAGTGTGACATTGTCACCGCCACCACAGGCGTTGATGGCGGTACATAGTGCCGCAATGCCGAGGCGTGCGGAGAGCGTGTTTTTAAGTGTGAAGTTCATGATTGTTGATTCCGGGTTGAGTATCAAAGGAAGCGTTGCACGATCGGGCAATTCACAATAAAACCGGTTGAGCCGTAGGTGGCGCCTCCTGGTCCGGTAATGAAGCCGCGTTCGACAAACCCCAGAATCTGGAATTCCTCAGTCAGGCGAGAGCGATAGTTTCGATCAATGGCCAGTTGTGTCCACTCGCCAACATTCATGTCCCAGAGCGGGCTGTAATCGGTGGCCACAGTCGGAATGCCACCCAACACGTTCAGTGGGCCACCTTCGCCTAGAACTGCGCTGTTGAGGCCTTGTCGCTGAGGATTGATTTGTCCTTCCACAACATTTTGAGGACCGTTGGCGAAGATAAAAATACGCTCGACAGCGCTGAAAAGTGAATCGTCGTTGCCGACTTGCACGTCGCGCAGACCCGGTGCGTAAACTGCACCTTCCAGCGCAGCTGGCAGAGGGTCGTTCGCGTCTGTGCTGAGGTACAGAACCGGCTTGGCAAAGCTGAAGCCCGCCGCCATTTCGAGTGTGACAGTCTCCTCTTCCGGACAGATGCTGACGACCGAGTCGTGTACCAGGCTGTGATCGACATTGCCATCACAGAAGTCCAGATCATCTTCAGAAACATCAAACGCGATCATAGGGGCGTTGTAGATGTGATTGCCCGCGTTGATGATGCGCACCAGCGGTGAGTAGAGTTCATCACCGATCGCGCCGGGGCTGAACTCGCTCGGCGGAAAGGCTGGCAGCGAACTGTCGTTGATGTTGCCTGGTACAACCACTCTTTCGGGCGAGAAATCCACACTGCCGACGTGGAACAGCAAAGTGCCGTCAATGCTGGTCTCCGCCGGTCGAACCGCGCGTGCGTTGTCAGCGTAGACGAGCTTGCCCGAAACGTTTAACCCCAGTCCGGCGGCTGCCTCAATATCAGTGGTATCGGTGACGATGTACCACACGTTCTCACCGGTTTCTTTGAGTTCGCCACGGTACAGCGGTAGCGTAATGGTGCCAGCGTCTTCATCTACTACGCCGGCTGTGAGCAATTGTACAGGACCGATCAGCTCTGGTTCGACCGACGAAGGAGGCGGACCAAAGTAGGTCACTGGTATGTCTGCGCCGATGGACGGCGGAGAGGGGCGAACATCGTCGTCCTCTTCCTGAGACAGTGCCACGTTGAATAGCCCCGCGGTCACCAGCGCGCCAGATGCTGCCAGTGTTAACAAGCGATTCATGCTCATACATTTTCCTCATGATGTGTAGATACCCCAAGGGTGGTTCGACAGCGACTCTGTCCCGGTTATTGGATGTCGCCGCGTCGGTTTTATGATACCTGCAAGTCGGGAAAATGATGTTCACGAATTATTTGCGAATTTCTTACGTTTTTCTTGCGAGATTAGTGCAAAAGAATTTTCGACGAATGATTGTATAAAAACAGGGCGATCAAGCTTATAACGGGCCGATAAAGCATTTGGCTGCCATTATTGAAGAACTGCACGGACTGTCAAAATCGCATCGTACTGTGATGAGTCGTTTCTCCGCTTATTAGTACGTTTTGCTGATAATAACTGTTGCTTATCTCGCAATAATCTTTGCTTATAGCGGAGTTCGAATCCTTCTCGAGTATTCCAGCGAGTGCACCCATGTCTACGAACGAACAAGTCCACGGATAGACAATAGGCACAGAGTACTCTGATGGAAGCCAGAGCTGTCGCGACTGATCAGCCCAGACAATTGCTCGAGGGAAAATCTGCCATAGTGCTTGATGCAGATATCTCGAACCTCATCGCGAGAGTGGTTTTAGAGTTGATTCGCCGAAGGTTTAATGTGCCGTTGCCTGCGTCGACGAATACCTGCCAAAATCGTGATGGTAGATAAAAAAGCCACCGGCATTTGACCGCCACCGGAATCAGATGCTGTCTGTGAAGTCGTGTCAGTTGTAGCTAGTGCCAGTCGATAGACCGCTCCTGTGCTACCCGATGGCTGACCGGTAGTGTTGGCCAATACGTACAATTCGCCGTTGGCGTCGGCACCAATTCCGTTGAGCGATCGGTTGAGGCTTTCGCCGCTGCCCAAACGCAGTTCTGTAATTACATTTTGTTCGTTGAGATAGAACAGACGACCACCTTCGCCACCAAACTGGCCGAAGTCACCGAATACATAGCGTCCGGCAAGGGCCGCGATTTCGTTGCCCCGATACACTTCACCGCCAATTACAGCCAGTCCTTCGTCATGATCATACTGCGCAACCGGATCGATTAGATCCGTGCTTTGTGATGGCGCCTGGGTGACAAAACCGGGTTCGAGTCCATTCGTATTAAAGGCGAACGAACCCTCGCGCAGATTCCAGCCATAGTTGCCGCCGGCATCGACAATATTGACTTCTTCGATGTCGTTTTGCCCGACATCAGCCAGCCAAAGTCTGCCGGTAGCCCGATCGAACGCCATGCGAAACGGGTTTCGAAAGCCGTAGGCGAATGTTTCTTGTACCACGCCTTCCATAGCGATAAACGGATTGTCGAGAGGGATAGCGTAGTTTCCGTTGGCGGAGGTACCGCCCAGCGGATCAATCCGCAGCAGGCTGCCGAATGGGTTGCCCGGGTTTTGGGCATTGCCCAAACCGTGACCGATGATCGGGACGCCAAAAAACTCCTGGCCGTCAGCATCGTCTGCTCCTCCACCGTCGCCAAGTGCAATGTAGAGCAGCCCGGCGGCGTCGAACGCCAGGGCGCCGCCGTTATGGTTAAACTGCGGTTGGTCAATGCGCATAAGTTCCCTGCGAGTGTTCAGGTCCACGCGGGTGAACGCGTCGTTTGAATTGGTCACTTGCCATTCGCTAATTACCGATTGATGATCCGCAGTGGCCGGATCTGGCAGCGTAGTGAAATCTGCCGGCTGAGCAACCGGCTCGGATGTATGCGTGTAGATCAGCCCGTTGGTGGCGTAGTCCGGGTGGAAGGCAAAGCCAATCAGTCCGCGTTCATCAAAAGTACCTGCGCCAAATACGCCTAGTGGCACGAGCCTGTTGGTCAGGTCCAGAAACAGGGCGTTCTGGCCGCTCTGCAGGTTCAGCGCCTGGATCTGGCCAATCTGGTCAACGATGTACAGCGTGTCCGGGTGATTGGGCGCGTAAGTCGCGTGATGAGGTGCGGCGAGACCAGTCAGGACCGGGGTTAGATCAATGGCGATATCGCCGGCGGCAATAGTCTCAGCCAACGGATTGGCAAGGCCGGGTTCGGGGGCTGCTGGCTCTTCGTTTTCGGTATCCGGTGGCAGTACTTCACGTGCGATAAATTCGAAATCATCAACCACACTGTCGCGTGTGCCATCGTTGATAAACTCGATACGTGCGATGGCACTTTCTGATGGGGTACGGCGCAGTTCCACCTGTGTGAAGGTGCTGGTGCCCGCTTGTTGCAGAATGACATCGCCGTTAGTATCAATGATTCGAGCGACGATTTGCGATCCCGTGTTGCCGAGTCGAAACCAGAAACTTAACTGCTCCGCCGGAGAGTCAAATACCACCATGGCGCTCGTCAGTGGCAGCACATGCCACGAAAAACGACCGGTGCGGTAGAACGCACGGTTGCCGATGGTTTGCGATCTGCCGCCGGTAAACTGTGCCGTTGCCGGCGACTGCCCGATCGTGAAGTTGCTGGACGACAAACCCTCAAAGCTGGTGCTGACAGTTTGCGCCTGCGCCAGGGTTGCGCCCGACGCTAGGGCTACAATCGAAATGGCGAGTCGCAACGGCAAACCGAAAAGTCTGATCAAGTATTCCAAGCGGAGACTCCTGGAAAGGGTTATGGTCGGGTGATATCGAAGCAGTGGCAGCAGTGTGCGGTATGGTGAGCCTGTCGATTCTAAAAAAAAGTTCAAGATAAGATCACAATTTCACATCGGCACGTCTGCTGTACGGTATTCGTATCCCGTTAGAAAAAAGTCTCCCAAGAGTAGAATTTCGCCATCACAGCAGATTTACCTGTGGTGGACGACACGACGTGGGGATGCTCAATGCCTCTATTCCTGTGACGCTTGAGCGCCATTGGAAAATAAGATGCAAGTGCTCAAATGAGACGGAAGGATTTACCTGATTTATGCGTTAGACCGGTGATGGCAACGCTAATAAAACGCATGGTTCTAGCTAGGAGATCGGAACGATAACCTCGGTCAACAGTTCGTCCGCGGGGGTATTAGCCGGATCGTTTAGATAAATCTCACGCATCGCACCAGACTGCTGGTGCCCATGTGTCTGCATGACGGCAAACACAGAGTGGTACGCCAGGCCCAGTTCTTCATAGGCGCCGCGGTGCAGGCACCAGGCAACCGGGCCACCGTCAATGGTCACCTGCTCGCATCCAGGAATCCGCTTGTGCTCAGGTGCCGCACCAATGCAAATATGGACTTGCATTCGCCCATCGGCATCTGGATCTTCATTGATGCACATGACGAAATCGGGGGCCACACCCGTGGTCTCAATCGCTGCAGTGATCAATGTCTCTGCGCCGTCACTGGCGTCTTTTAGGATAGATTCGTTGCGACTATGAATCGTTCGCCGGGTGACTTTGCGTGAAGGCTCGTGACGAAACGCGACATCATAGGGCAGCAGGGATTGTTCTTGCTTCAGCCGGCGGATTGAAGCCAGTGCCTGTTGTTTTTGCGCCAGTTCGCGCAGCAGACGATCGGCCTGCCGATCCAGGATGCTCGCGATCATGTCCGGGGCCGACTGAAGCAATTCCCGGATCGCTGACAGCGGTACCTCCAGCGAGCGCAGCATGCCGATGGTCACGGCGATCTGTGCCTGCCCACGCCGATAGTAGCGATAACCGGTTTGTGGATCGACAAAAGCAGGAGTGAGCAACCCCTGCTCATCGTAATGGCGTAGTGCCTTGATGCTCAACCGGCAGCTTTTGGCAAAGCGGCCGATTGGCATCAGGTTGTCGATGGTATCTTCGGAGCTCACTTCAGTTGTCAGGATTGATAGTGCGCTTTGAATTCCGCTGACGGCTCAATGAGTTTAACCACGTCCACCAGTAGTCCGTTTGGGTCCTCGACCATGAAGTGACGCTGGCCAAATTCCTCATCACGCAACGGTAGCACAACCTTGAGTTCCAGTTCATTGGCCCGTTGATAGTAGCTATCCGCATCATCAACCTCAAGTGTGATGACCGTGCCGGCGGGCGTCTGCTGGTAGGGTTTGAGCACGCTTGGGTGGTCCATTTCTACAAAGGCGATCTGAATCGCTTCATTGTCGGTTGACTGCAACTGCACATACCAATCAATCTCGAAGGCGGCTCGCAGTTCGAAGAGAGTTTGATAAAAATGTTGGTTGTCGGTAACGGAACGGACGCACAGGACGGGAAGCAGGCTGTTCATTGGACTCTCCAAGTGTTGATTGGGATAGTCGGCAGCCAGCCACTGGCTCCCGACCAGGCAAAGATCGGGTCTACCCCAGCGGGAGAGTCAAGCCGTATTCAAATGCGCCGGTTCAAACGTGAGCCATTCGATCACTGTGGTCCAGTGAAATCAGCGTGGGCACTAAAAGAGGCACCGGAAATACGAATTCGGGTGGTAACTCGAATTCGGGCCGATTGGCGGCGACAACATTTGGGATCAGTGCAGGGCATTGCTATTCGCCAAGCCTGGATGGATTGCCGATGGCATCACATCGGTTGGTGAGAAGGGATAAAACCTCGCGCCACTGTCTGTTAGCGGGCTAGTGAAAAGAGGTGTCGACGATTCGGCTGCCGCCGCCGTTGTGAGTAGGGCGTCTCTGCGGTGAACACGTAGCTGAATTTCCAGCAAGTCACACATGTAAAATGTGCCATACAAAATGGCAGAACTGACACTGACTGGCTTCCATGTGGAAGTCAGGCTTTGGCCAGCCATAACGCCACAGGCGTGGCGCTTGTCAGTACGTGCGTTAGTATCCTGGCTGGGGGTGCGTGATTAGAACGATTGCTCGTTCGACAGATTGGAAATCGTATCTTTGATGACCAGCTTGCGTTGCTTCTTGCGTTTCAACGCTGATTGGTCGTATCCGATAGAGGTGACATTCGAGGCGATCTCTTTGTCAAGTGCCGAATGTTCGCGTTCCAGCAGATCCAGTGCTCGCTTTTGTTCCAGGTGATCCATCGAATGATTATCGTTCATAAGGGCCCCTTGGCATTGTTGTTGTGATAAACAGTCTACCCGGAGTGAGAGCGCTCTGCAATCTCGATTTGGCACAGCGGATCGGTGTTGTAATGTTAGTGTGGTGGATCACACTTGGTGATGCTCTCATGCAATGCTGCCACGATAGTCTGCGGTCAGGCTGTCGCTAGTGCCACATAGCCAGAGTCTCTAATGGGGCCATGTTAGTTTATTGTTTTTTTGGCAACGGCCAGCTCGTAGTATTCACCGCGGGACGCAGGTTTCAGGTACTCTTTTAATTTGTCAGTGAATAATAAATCAGGCACTGCTTCTGCGAGATTCGCACTGTATCTGTACGGTGTAAAAAAGGATCTGCCGTTTGTATGGAATACGGTTCCTGAGGACATGAGCCAGTGCATTGCTGCAAACGCCGCTTTAACAGAACACACTAGGCTGCCTTCGCATCGGGCCGTCGCCAGATATCCACTTTTGAATCAATCTTGCCGTTCGCCTCGTAGTTGAACAAGTGGCGTGTGACCGCCGCTGTGATTGTCTGGCCTTTGGATACCAGCAAAGTGCCCGAGTCGGTGTAGATGTCGGATGCGATCTGCATATCGATTTCAAGTTTAGTCAGTGGCAGGCTGACCACCTCCCAATCGTCATTATGTGACACGACAGACTTTAACGCCTCGAGGACGGCTGGGTCGTATTGTTGTGCGGATTTACCCAGGTGCGCAAGTGCCTCGACGTCGCTCGCCCCGGAAGTGACGTAGGTGTCGAAATCCAGCAGCACGTGCAGAATGCGCGCGGTCATCGGGATGTCTTCACCAGCGATGTCGTCTCGGGGTGAATCACTGCCGTCGTAGGATTGTTCCTGGTAACGTATGGCATGTGCCACGTCTTCCATACGTGGAATGCGTGAAAGGATATCGGCACCGGCGTCGGCGTGTGCCATATACTGCTCGTGCTCATCAGCCTGCAGGCGTCCGCCTGACAACTTTCTTGCCATGATGTCAGGCGAGACTGAGATACAACCGATTTGCGAGAGTAGAACGGTAGACTCCATCTGCCAGGTGTAGTCGATATCCATCGCCAAGGCGATTTGCCGCAAGTGATTTTTTATTCTGGCCGTGCGGCCAAACACCTCGGGGCTGGCGAGCGAGAGAATTTCCGACATCGCCTGAATGCTGCCGCGTACCGTCTGCTCAAGAATGTCGCGTTCGGCCACGATTAGTCGGTGTTGCGCCAGTCCGGCTTCCAGGGCTGCGATGAGTTGTTCAGTGCTTGCGGGTTTGTTCAGAAAACGCAGGATATCGCCTTCATTGATCGCATCGATAGCGGTCTGCTGATCGGCATTACCGGTCAGCATAATTCTGACGGTCTCGGGTGCGATTACCTTGGCTTTAGATAAGAGCTGTGCGCCATTCATCTTTGGCATTTGCATGTCGGAGACGATCACGGCGAACGGGCCGTCTTCGGTGAGTTTCTCCAGAGCCTGCGCGCCAGACAATGCTGTTTCCAGCTTGTACTTTTTGCGCAAGCCCCGCTTGATCGAATCCAGTACGTTTGGTTCGTCATCGACAAACAGAATTTTATTCGTCACAGTCGTATCCTGATCTTAGCTGCATACTTATCCATAGTTTGCGCGCCAGCCGGGAACGGCCTCCGAGATGCCGACAGAGTCGACGTAGGCTGCGTCGAACTCCTGTAGTTCATCCTCGTTTGCCGACTGGACGATGGCATTCGCAATATGCACTGCGGTCAGTGGTGAGAACAACGTTGAGCCACTGCGTTGCGGACAATGATGGAAAGCAATCGCCTCGACGATCGGATGCGGCAGACCCCAAAGCGATGCGATGTAGGCGCCGACTTCCATGTGGCTAAAGCCCAGATGCTCTGATTCGATTTGCCAGAGCGGCTTGTCTGCCTGTTGTTGCTGTTCAATCATCTGTTCCATTTTTGCAGGCAGCTCGGAACTCAACACCAGTGTGCCGATGTCGATTAACAGGCCACCAGTGGATGCGTAGCTTGTGGTCAGATCGTCGTCTGTCTGATCCCGGGCGATGGTCTTTGCCAGCGAGTAGGTGCGCAAACTGGATTCCCAGACACTGGCCAGATTGAGTTTTTCGACAGTCTGATCACTGAATTGTGAAAAGATGCTGTTGGCCAGCACCAAACTGTGAATGACATCGGCGCCGAGATAAATCGTTGCCTCCAGTGGGGTTGAGATCTTGCGTGCCAGACCGAAATAGGCGGAGTTGACGATTTTCAGAATCTGCATGGATATCGCCGGATCCTCATTGACGATTTGGCCGATGGCGGTGATGTCGACGTCTTCGGCCTGCAACTGTTCTTTTATACGCTGGTACGAACTGGGTACAGTCGGTACGGAAGACATCTTGTTGATCAGTGACTTCAGTTGATCGTCTGACAGGATTTGTTGCAGATTGCAGCCGCGCTCGATAGTCTCGATCAGTTGGTCCGCCTCGCACGGTTTGGACAGATACTGATGCGAGTACTCGATACACTGATAGATCATCTGCGGATCGGTTTGACCTGAAAGTGCGATGCGCACGGTGTCGGGAAATTCTTTTTTCACGGTGCAGAGCAGGGCGATGCCATTCAGGCCAGGCATCTGAATGTCCGAGACGATCACATCACAAGGCCCGCTTTTAATCGCGCGCAGCGCTTGTTCTGCATCGGTGAAAAATTCCATGTCCCATTGCTTTCGATAGTGGCGCAGCATGCGTCTGATACCGTCCAGCACGTAGGATTCATCATCTACAAATATGACGCGTCTCATGCGGCAAGCTCCGCGCGGGACTCATCCGGCACTGGCAAATCAATGGTAAATCGCGTACCTGAGCCAGGTTCCGAACTGACACTGATTCTGCCATCGTGATTGTCTACTATCGACGTATAGGCCATTGACAGTCCCTGTCCCGTGCCCTTGCCGACATCTTTCGTGGTGAAGAACGGATCGAAGATCCTCTTTTGGTGCTCTGCGGTGATGCCGTTGCCAGTATCTTCGATGGTAACGCGTACAGAGTTATTGCATCTCGTTGTGCAGATTGTTATCTGGCCCGTCGCGATTGCCGGATCGTCGGATTTTTCTGCGATGGCATGGGCGGCGTTGACGATCATGTTCAGGACAACCTGACTGATCTCCTGCTCGTAACAGTTGACGTTCGGCAGATCGGGCGCCAAATGCGTGTCCATGGAGGCAAGATACTTCCACTCGTTTGCTGAGATCGTAATCGTGTTCTCGATGATTCTGTTGAGATTCACCGGATGCTTGTCCTCTGAGCCCGGATGGGAAAACTCCTTCATCGCCAGTACGATTCTGGAAATCCTGCCAATTCCCTCCAGCGACTGCTGTATCGCGGTCGGTATTTCCTCTTGCAGGTAGTCGATGTCTGCCTGATCCGCCGCCTCGGTCGCCTGCGATATCAGCTCGGTGGTTATTTTGTTATCACGGGCGGCCTGTAGCAGCCTGGCATACTGTAGGTTCAACTGATTCAGGTCTTCAAAAGACTCGCGCAGGAACCGAGTGTTGTCGCCAACAAATTGTGCCGGTGTGTTGATCTCGTGCGCGATACCGGCGGCAAGCTGACCGATCGACTGCATTTTTCTGCTCTGGACAATTTGCTCTTCCAGCCGTTTTCTTTCGGTGATGTTTCGCCCGCAACCCAGATAGCCCGTGAATTGACCCGACGCGTCATACTGCGGCTCGGCGAGCACATGGCTGTAGACGACACGACCGTTTTCAAAGGTCCATGACAGTACAACGTCGATGAACTCATGGTTGCGCAAGCGCTCGTTGTGCTTTCTCAACTGGTCATCGTCGGCTACCATGCCGTTCAACTCTATGACGCGCGATTTCCCGACCAGCTCCAGCGCATCGGGGCCTGCCAGGGGCTGTTCGTGGGTCGAGTGCCAGGTGTAGCAGAGATTCTCATCCAGCTCCCACATCCAGTTGCAGGACAGTCGCGCATAGTGGCCAAATTTACTGGTGGCTGCTGCCAGTTGCTGTCGAAGTTTTTCACTGGTGAGATAGGCGGCCTTGCATTTGATGAGATCGGAGACGCAGCGGGCGAAATTCTCTGCCAGCGCGACTTCCTGATCTGTCCACTGTCGCGGTTGTGGCTGCATCAGGCAAAGTCCGCCGACGATGCGGTTGCCAGGGGCGTGGACCGGTATCCCAATGTAGGCCTGCGGTTGGTCGGGGCTGGCGGTGGCCAGTTCGCGCAGTAGCGGGTGTTCACTGGCATTCGGGGCAACGACTGGCTGGCCAGTCAACGGCACGTGCTGGCAGTAAGTATGCTCCATTGCCAGCTTGCCCTGTTCAGCCAACTCGGCCGGGTGGCCAGTCTGGCTCTTGTAGTGAATCGTGTTGCTCGTCGAATCCAGAATGGATAAGTGGGCGACTGGAACCTGCAGAATGTTCGCTGCCAGATTGATCAGGTTGTCGTAGTCGGTCTCGGCTGTCGCATCCAGCAGCCCAAGTTCCTGGAGGGTAAATTGCATGCCATCATGTCCCTGTTGGCAGTCACCGCCAACCCGCAGTCCGTGCGGGTTGGAGACTTTCATTGCAGAGTCGGTAGACGCCATCTTGCGCAACACCATGGCAGCGTTTCGAGTGCTGAGGCAAGGGTACGTTTACGCGGTGCTCTAACAGGAGTAGTCGGCGAGTGGCTGCGACTCTTTACGGCGTGGGCTAACGATACAGGGCATAAAATCTGGCAGTTTGTCGAATGCTGCCTCGGCACTGGTCTGTGTTCAACCGCCCGCACAGCCCTGCGTGTTGACAAACAAGGAGTAGACGGAGGTACTCGCGGCCATGAATAGCCGGTTGCGGTGCAATCCTCCAAAGCACACATTTGCGCAGCGCTCCGGTAAATCGATACGGCCGATCAATTTGCCCTCGGGATTGAACACGTGTACGCCATCCAGGCCGTGTTCCCCCATGCCCCAACCGCACCACAGGTTGCCGTGTATGTCGACGCGAAAGCCGTCCGGCGTGCCCTTTGCACCGGCGTCAATCAGCACGCGCTGATTTGACAGTGTCCCGCCGGCTGCGACATCCAGTGCCAGTATCTTGCGCGGCTCGCCCCGCGACTGCACCACATACAGGATCGATTCATCGGGCGAAAAGGCAAGGCCGTTGGGTTGATTGATACCGGAGGCCACGAGATCGATGCGACCATTCGGATCGACACGATAGACGTTGGCGTCCAGCGACGGTGTGTGTTTCTCACCCTCGTAGTAGCCGATGATGCCGAATACCGGATCGGTGAACCAGATGGACCCGTCGGAGTGACACACTACATCGTTTGGTGAGTTCAGTGGTTTGCCATCGAACTGATCGGCGATCACCTCAATCGACCCGTCGTATGCGGTGCGCACCACTCGGCGCTTCAGGTGCTGGCAGGTGATCAGTCGCCCCTGGCGATCACGTGTGTTGCCATTGCTGTTATCAGACGGCTTGCGGAACACCTGGGTGGTGGCTGATTGTTCATCCCATCGATACATACAGTTGCCAGGCACGTCGCTCCAGATCAGGCTGCGGGCATCGCCAATCCAGACCGGTCCCTCGCACCACCGAAAGCCTGTCGCGATGCGCTCGATCTTGGCCAGTGGCAGCATGTACGCGTTAAACTCGGGATCAACTGCGACGATCGACGGGTCCGGATAGCGCTGGCTGGTTGTCCATTCGGTGCTCACGATGTGGGGGCGCTCTGGTTTGAAGTCGTTGCATTGTAGTAGCTTGTTGCCAACGACGAAACACTGCCGAACAAACTGAATGCTTAGTGGCGGCTGCGATCGCGGACGCTGTGGATAATGCGGGCACGATCCTGTTTGTACTCGGCGAATGAGCCGTCGTACAGAGGGGCGTTAATGCCGAGCGTTTTCAGCGCGACCAGTGTCACGGCACCTGCATAGCCCGAGCCACAACTGGACAGTATCGTTGCGTCGCGCCAGTTCGGCACATGGCGAGAGAAATAGTGGGCCAGATCGCGCGTCGATTTAAACAATCCGGTATCGTCATCCAGCAGGTCGCGAAACGGCAAATTGATGGCGCCTGGTATGTGGCCGGTCCTGTCGTCTTGTGTTGTGCCGTTGTAGCCATCGGCACTGCGCGCATCGACCAGCACGGCGTCGTCAGGCCTTGCGATAACATCGTCGAGCGTGGCGATGAGTTCAGCCCTGCCGGAAGGTTCGAAAGCGCCACCGGCGCGGGTGACTTCGAGCATTGAGGTTGGAAAAGCACGCGCCTGCCAGTGTTGCCAGCCACCATTGAGCACGCGCACGTCTTCAAAGCCCCAGTAGCGCATCGCCCACCAGATTCGACTCGCAAACATGTGGTGGTAATCATCGTAGAGAACCACGGTATCATCGGGTTGAATGCCCAGCGCTTTGAACGCGTGCCGCGCACCGTCATAGTCGCATACAGCGGCCAGATTCAATTTGTCGACAGGCTTTAGAAAGTGCGTTTTCCAGTCAAGAAAAACCGCACCGGGGATATGGCCTTGCAGATAGCGGCTATGCGCCTCGGCCGGCGTGTCTGACCAGGTGCCGCGCACATCGAAAACCCGGGTGGCAGGTCGATCCATTATCCGCAGCAGATCGGCGGCGTCGATTAACGGTTTGTGCATGGCTGGGGGCCTCAACGGATGACTCATGACGTTAACAGTGCCTCGCTCGGGCGTTGAGCCGCTCACGGATCTTCAGCGGGTGGCAGTATGGGTACGCGGTGAATGCGATCACAATAGCCAACGCCACAATGTATCGATGCGATGGCCTCTACATTGACGAATAGTCCGGGCCGGGTGCGCGAAAATGGCCGGCGCCCGCTGCGTTGTGGCGCCGGCCGCCGGTCTCTCTAGTCGGTCGCAGCGAAGTCGAATGCGGTGCCCTGATGGAAATAGGTGATACAGTCGACCGGACTGTCGGCCGCACATCGCGAGACGTGCGGCGCACCGGCTGGCACGAAATAGTAGCTGCCGGCGGGCAATCCCTGATTGGAATCAGGGTCGTCAGTGATGGGGTTTTCAAGTATGCCAGCGATGACGACGGCATGGTACTCTTTGCTGTGTGTGTGCTGTGGTGTCGCCTTGCCCGCAGGGATGCGAACAAACGTGCCGTGCGCGCCCGTTTCGCGATCACCCGCGACCGTTGCGAAGGCGACCGTGCCGGGTATGATCTCGTCGAACTCTATCGTCGATACGTGGCGGAATATGCCGTGGTTGCTGTGCCCGTCTGCCATGGCACCGGCTGCGATCAACGCGGTGGCTGCTATCGCGGCAAGTGGTTTGAGGAGTTGTTTCATTGCGCTTGTCTCTGGTTGACGTGCGCTTAAACAGTAAGGCAACAATACGCCTCTCACCATGGACACAAGTGCCATTCGTATGGACAGAATCATGCAATCAAGCACCGTGCTAAATCATGGTTAGCCAGTGGCCTGAACCCGACGCTGACTCGATCTCCAGACTCTGGGTACAGGCTGGTGCCGGACCTGTGGCAGACTTTCCACTCGAACACTATCGCATCTACTTCGTCGAGCAGGGCAGTGGCGCTGCAAGCCTCGATAGCTGGCAACTGCAGTTGCGTCAAGGCGATGTGATAACGGCATCGCCAACCGAGTCTTTTCGATGCGACCCGCTCGTCTCGTGTCGGGCGGTCAGCTTTCATCACGATTTCCTTTGTGTTCGCGTCAATCGAAGTGAGGTGTACTGCGACGGCGTTGTGTTTAATCGAACTTCAGGCAAACCCCCGCATCGAGTTACCCGGCACAGAGTGGCCACTGATGCGAAACCGCATCGAAGAGATCGACAATCTACTCACGGCACCCGGGGTTTTTGTCGAGGACAGATCCATCAGCGCGCTGCGTTCGATTCTGTTGCAAATTGCCGAGTACAAATTGAAACAAGTGGCAACGGTCGACACGTCGATCGACGAGCCGCTGTCACCACTGGTGATTGAATTTCAGGATTTGCTTGAGTCGCACTATCGCTCGCAGCGCGAAGTTAGTTTTTTTGTGATGAGCTCGGTGTCGCACCAACCACTCTGAACCGACGCCTGAAGGCTGAGCTTGGACAAACGGCGCTACAGGCGATCAATGAGCGCGTGGCCATTCAGGCGCGGCTGGAGCTGCGCTCGGGGAAAAAGTCAGTCAAGCATGTCGCGCTCGATCTGGGGTTTGACGATCCGCTCTATTTTTCGCGTTTTTTCAAAAAACAGTTCGGCCACTCGCCAACCCGTTATTTTGATCAGGATGTCCCGAGGCGTTGAGGCCAACCGTTGCTGTGTGTAGCTCAGGTAGTAGACGCGAATCTTACTCGCCGAAATATTTGCGGGCAAATCGTGCCAGGTGTTTATCGCTGCGTTGCAATGGCAGTTCGTCGCGGTGGTGCCAGGCAAGGGTGTTGAACTCTGGATGATCGTGGTGGAACACTTGCTGGCGAGTGGCCTGTAACACGTACCACAGGCATACGTCAGTGTGACCTGCCGTTTTACCCACTGTCTCTATCGTGCTGATCAATACTGGCGCTGCGATGGCACCGTGGTATTCCAGGTTTAGTTCCTCCGCGGCCTCGCGCCGGGCCGTGCACCTGGGGTGTTCATCGGGATCGACGTGGCCGCCAATGGGCAGCCAGAGTTCGGCGTTGATGTGATCGCACAGCAGCAGGTATTCGCCGTCGACTAAAACGCTGTAGCAGATTAAGTGCTTTGGTGGTTCGGCCGGTTTGCGAAGGCGAAAAATCTCGGCGCCACTGTCTATCCAGTCAATGATGTCGTCACGGCACTGTCGCTCCGTCTCATCCAGTGGTTCTATCAGCTCGATCTCGTGTCGAATCTGCTCGCGTATGCCGGCGACGGTTGCCATCAACTCTGCGGCGTGTCGTTGCGCGGCGGCAGTGGCGGGCTGTAGACGATCATGAGTTTCAGGCTGTCTGGGCCCAGAGATACCACCTCGTGTTCAAGACCCGGTGGTAACTCAATAATCGAACCCGGGCCACAGTCGACCGGCGGATCGTCGTTCAGGGTGACGCGGGCGCTGCCCTGCAGGACATACATCGCCTGGTGTTCGATATCGTGACTGTGACGATCGGCGATGCCGCCCGGTTCGATCTCGCCCAGCACCATCTCGAAATTTTCACAAAACGTTCGATCGAACAGACGAATATTGCTGGTGCCGGCGTGACCCGGTGGTCCGTAGCGGGGCAGATCGCGCTGGTGTTTGATGAATCGATTACTGGTCGAGTCTGGCATCGGGCTATTTCGCAGGTAGGCGTGCAGGGATTGCTCGAGGGCTTGTGTCAACGCCATGTTAACTGATAATCAATGGCGCTGGTTACTAGCGATATGGCGTCGGAACCTCAGGCAAGACGGTTACGAAGTCGTTCGGCTGAACGGTAGTGGCCGGGTGTGAGTGCCGGGAATAGTCCGTCGACTATTGACTGAATCGGCTGATGGCAGCCTCGCTCACGCGTCGGGTTACCATGAAGTGATTCCACGGTACCGAGGAAACCCGACGTGTGAGCGAGGTGCAATACGAGCGGTATATAACGTCACGCTATGCTTACCAAGGTATCCGGCAGTAGCTACCTCGCTGACGCGTCGGGTTACCATGAAGTGAACCCCGGGCACCGAGGAAACCCGACGCGTCAGCGAGGCGCAATACAAGCGAGATATAGCTTCAACCGTGGCCTCGCCAACGCGTCGGGCCACCATGAAGCGGTCCCCGAGCACCGAGGAAACCGGATGCACAAGCGAGGTAAACCATCAATCTAATACACCGACTCTAGACAATTAGCCCGCCGATCGGTGTCTGTCTCGATGCCCTATCTGCGCCCGGCGAACAAATGATCGAGTGACAGTTTGCCCGCGCCGTAGATAAAGAGATAGACGAGCAGAAAAACCCACAGCAGCCGCTGGTCGGCGATGGTCGCATCCGGGAAGCGATCGAAGAACGAACCAATAGTCTTGGCGTCGACCGCGTGGGCGGTGATGTCTACATAAGTCTGGACTGCGACAAACACAATCATACCGAGTGCTGCAATGCGGGTGAATAAGCCGACGATGATCAGTACAGGCAAGATAAACTCGCTGTAGGTACCTGCGTAGACAATCCATTGATAGGGGAAGGCGGGTACCTGTGATGCATCGTATCCGTATTGCTCCACCACTTTGGGCAGAATCTGAAAATAGGCGTTGTCCTGTATCTGCAGGAATCCGTTCAAGCCTTCACCGACTTTGGTTTTCGCCGAATTGAAAAAATAGAAAAATAACACCGAGGCGAACGTCGCTCTGGCGAGCAGTCCCGGAAACCAGCCCTGCAGCGTATTTTGAATCAGCCCGAAAGTGGCCTGGTGCAAACGTGTGATTGGATTTGTCATTGTCTTTATTGTTTAAGAGTGAGTTGAAAAATTGCTGAACGCGCCCAGCGATACCAGGCCTGCCAGGTGTTCGCCCGTGTTGAAGGTGTCATCGGCGTCAAGGGCTGCTTCTGCCGCGTCGCCGATGGTCTTGCCAGCCTGGAGTCCGGTCAGAAAAATCCGGCCTGATTCAGGCACGATATTGGTCAGTACCTGCAGTGCAGGCCGTGTGATAACAACGACTTCGCCAACATGCATATCTACCGCTGAAGCATCACCCGCCGAATCGCCTGCATTTGTGCAGATGGTCCAGATGGTGCCGACCGGCCACGCCGATTGCAGGGTGAATAGCGATGGATGACACTGCAGTTGAAGATCCGGCAGCGTCTGTGCGCCAGCCTGAGCCAGCGTCTCGAGATCTAGTACGGGGGCATCAATGCTGTGGTAGGCCTGCAGCCAGTGCCACTCGAGAACAGCCACGTCGTGCAGGTAGGGTACGGCTTCTGTGTTTTGCAGTGCGTTGAGATAGCCGGCAAACTCGCCACCGAATTCGGCCATGACAGGTCCGACCGGTGGGTGGTGATCGATGTAGCCTCGCGCAATCGAATTGAAAAAGGCGTCTCCAACCAGCTTGTGCACCGCCGGATAGGTGCTGCGCAGCGCATCGATAAGGCTCGTCGCCCGATTGTTTCTGTAGATGTCGAAGCGCCGTCGCTGATCGCCTGCAGCGCATTGCTTGAGCAGGGGCTGACTATCGAGCGTCGGGTCTTCCAGCGCGCGCGCAAAGCGCGTGTGGAAATCAGTGGCTTGTGGCATGCGCAATGCGGGCGCAGTCAGGCTGCAGGATATGATCAGCCTTGACCATCTCTGCCATCAATACTGGCCACTGCGGTACGTTTGTATCCCATTCGATCAGGGTCGGGCGCGGACCGATGGCATCGATCAGTTCGCTAAACAGTGCCCACACCGCATCGCACACCTCGCGATCGTGCGCATCGATCAGTATGGGATCGGTGTCGTCTGGCTGGTCGATCGCGTGGCCTGCCAGGTGTATTTCGCCGACGCACTCAAGCGGCAGTGACCTAATGTATTCAAACGCGTCAAAGTGACAGTTGCGGGACGATACATAAACGTTGTTGACATCGAGCAACAGACCACAGCCAGTGCGCCTGATGACGTTGCCGATGAACTCGCTCTCGCTGTCGACGCTATCTTGAAGACTTAGATAGTTGGCAGGATTTTCTAGTAACATCTGTCTGCCCATACGATTTTGTACCTGATCAATATGTGCGCAGACGAGATCTTCCATCTGGCGGTTGTAGGCCACTGGCAACAGATCGCTGTAGAAACGGTTGTCATGCGTTGACCAGGCCAGGTGCTCGCTGAACGATTCGGGCTGAAAGCGGTTGACTAGTTCAGCGACGCGTTCCAGATGTCCGGGATTCAGCCCGTCACCTGAGCCAATCGACAATCCGACACCGTGAATCGACAGCGGATAGCGATTGCGAATTTGTTCCAGATAGTGCAACGGCGCACCGCCGGCGCCGAGGTAGTTTTCAGCATGTACTTCGAACCAGCCGATCGCCGGCTGGTCGTCGAGTATTTGCTGATAGTGCTGTGGCTTTAAGCACACACCGGCGATCGAAGGCAGGCGCGGCGCCTGCCTCGATGTTGCAATGGGGTTTGCGGATGCCACCGGTGGTCTGCAGCGCGGTGTTGTCGACTGTCAGCGATCAGGAATCGGCTGGCAGGTCGCGTTCGAGCGCTTCCAGTGATCCCACCCGGTCTTCGGGCAGTTCGAACTCGGCCTGGGTTTCCTCGACGCCGAACTTCACGCAATCACCTGCGGGAACCAGTGTCCAAGCGTTGCCCTGATAATCGACCGTAGAAGTGCCGGCACACGTCGTGCCGGGACCGGCCGCGCAATCGTTCTGACCAGCCAGCGAGATGCCGTAGCACTTCTCTTTTGCCGCAGCCTGTGCGGTTGTGACGACAGCGGCCTGCGAAAGTGCCAGTGCGATGGAGCCGGCAATCAGCGCGCCTTTCTTTGTATTGTTGCTCATGGTTCTCCCTCATTCAGGCGACGATGAAGTCGTCGCCCGTTGTCGGTTTAGTCGTTAAAATATTTGTCAATTCCACCAAGTGCCAGTTAGAGCGGCGCCTCGGTGCTGTAAGTGCCGTCGTTGGCCTTCATGGATTTCCAGCTTCTGTCAGATGCCTCGACGGTCTCAAGCTCTGCCGACCATTTTTCGTTGCCCGCATTCAACAGGCCAGGAATATCTTCCTCGAAAAATCCAACAACGGCAGGATTGATGTTGACATAGAGCTTGTCTTCAATGATACGCCACAGATTCGGGTTAGCCGGAACCTTGCCGCCCTGTGAAATACCGTAGGCGCAATGGCCATCGTACTGAGGCGCGTACTTTTCAGGGTTGGCAACGAATTTGTCGCGGTTTTCTTCATTCGAGAAAGCCCAGATCGCACCATTGTATTCAGCGGTGATCGACTTCTTGCCAGGCACCGCCTCGGGTTGCTTCTGGCCAACTTCTACCTGGTCAAGTGAGTGGTAGGCGACGGCGTCGTAGCCGCTCAGTGCGTAACCGGATTCATCGACGTATTGCGGACCGGCGTAGGCAAAGGTGCCGGCCATTGACAGGATAGCGGTTGCTGCGATTTTCTTGAACATGATGTGCTCTCTTGCGGAATTGATGTGTTGCAACGTCGTTGCGGTTGGTTGCCACAGCGTTGTGCGCATTGGCCGCGGCTGTGTTGTAGCGATAGACCGGCAAGTTTTGGGATAGTTCTGTGAAATGTGCCGCTTT
>CAZYDV010000064.1:0-21451 GCA_964646405.1 uncultured Granulosicoccaceae bacterium
CAGACCCGTACCGTGCGTGCAGGTTACAGTGCCACAGCCGATGTCGTGCTCGATCGACGCGACGACGTGCTTACGCTGGACGAGCGGGCGCTGCGCTTTGAGGGCGAGCGCATATTCGTTAACGTCGAGGTTGGCGAGCAGCAATTTGAGCGCAGAGAGATTGAAATCGGTTTGTCTGACGGGATTCGCATAGAAATCCTGGATGGGCTTACAACTGCAGATCGAGTTCGCGCGCGATGACGAATGCTACGGTGATAAACATAGGCCTGATAGGGGATCGTGATGATACCGTGGTCGCCCATCGTGCCATCCCGCAGGCATTGCTTCTGGCCGCGAAAACCTGCCAGATAGAGCTTGCATACGAATGGCTTGCGACTGAATCCATCACATCGGCGGCAACATTAGAATCCTTCGATGGACTGTGGTGTGTGCCGGCCAGTCCCTATCAGAATATGCAGGGTGCCTTGCTGGCCATCCGCTACGCGCGCGAGCGCCAGTTGCCATTTTTGGGTACCTGCGGTGGTTTTCAGCACGCGGTGCTGGAATTTGCGCGCAGCGTACTGGAGCAACACGACGCGGAGCATGCCGAAACCGCCACCGATGCAGACAACCTGGTTATTACGCCGTTGGCATGTGCATTGATCGAGCAGACCGGCGATCTGCAATTGATCGACGGCAGTCGCTTGCAACGTGCCTACGGGGAGGTGGCAACTCATGAGGGCTATCACTGCAGCTATGGCCTAAATGAGTCGTTTCGCGGATTGCTGGCAGACCATGGTCTGCGAGTCGCAGCAGTGGATACTGCCGCCGAGGTGCGCGCGCTGGAACTCGATGGCCACCCGTTTTACGTGCTGACCTTGTTCCAGCCGGAACGGGCGGCGCTGTCCGGACACACGCCACCGATCGTAAAGGCGTTGATCGAGGCGATTGTCGCGCAACGTCGGGATAAATCAGCTTAGCCAGGTGGTGCGGGCACGGCACTGGCAATCTCGTGCAGGACATTAGCGTTGGCAAGCGCCGAGCGATTGGCTGCCGTGATGCGATTGATCGCATCGCGCGCGGCTCGTTCGGAGAGTTTGCCATTGTGCGTTTTGGGTAGCTCTGACACCTGAACCACCACCGCTGGCACGTGCATCCGGCTGGCGCGAGTGGCGAGCGTTTTTTTCAGGTGCAGCGCAAACGCTCTGTCGAGGGTCGCGCCCGGTTGCATGACGAGCAGCAGCACCAGTCTTGTGCCACCCGGCTCGCGCGGAGAAGCCTGCTCGATCGCCATCGATTGCTGCACGCCATCCAGTTGATTGACGATGGTGTAGATTTCGGCGGGCCCAATTCTCACGCCGCGAATGTTTAATGTGCCGTCAGAACGGCCAAGTATTCGCGGCGATCCGTTATCGTTGATGCGTATCTGATCGCCATGTGTCCAGAGACCGGCATTTTGCCGATAATAGCTGTTGAAAAGAATCGATCGATCGGGGTCATTCCACATCATGACTGGACGTGATGGAAAAGGTTGTGTCACCACAAGCTCGCCCTCACCAGTAGCAGAGATGCCGTGATCATTCAGCAACTGCACATCGATACCCAGCGAAATGCATTGGCTGTCGCCTTTGATGACAGGTAGATCGGGGTTGCCAAGCACCAGGCAACCAATCATGTCGGTGCCGCCGGAAATGCTCTGTACGGGCACCTTTTTAATGTGTTTTGTTATCCAGTCGTAGTGGTGTTCGTACAGTACCGAACCCGTGCTTTGAATGCTGCGAAGCTGTGGGTACTCGAACATTGCATTCGGTGTGATACCGGACTCGGCAAGGTACTGTATGTAGGCGGGGCTGGTGCCAAAAACAGTAACGCCCAATTGCGCTACCAGTCGCATGAGTGAAGTGCTCTCGGGGTAGGAGACACTGCCGTCATACAGCGCGATCGTCGCGCCACTGGCCAGTGCCGATAGCTGCCAGTTCCACATCATCCAGCCGGTTGTGGTTTGAAACAGCATCAGATCTGAGCGCGTGAGCCCGCAGTGCAGTTGATGTTCTTTGATATGTTCAAGCAAAGTTCCCCCTGCGCCATGCACGATACACTTTGGTGCGCCGGTGGTGCCCGATGAGAACATCACAAACAAAGGGTGATTGAATTCGAAGTCCTGTAGCTGGTTCATTGCCAGTGGTGCAGTATTCAATAGTGATTTGAATGGCACGACGGGTAACGACAGTGTTGGAACGGGATCATGACTGCCCAGTAAAACCAACTGCTCGAGCGACGGTAGCTGGTCGAGCAAGCCGTGGAGATCATCAGCGGTGTCGTGCGTGAGACCATTCATGGTGTAACAGGAATTGAAGAACAAAACACGAGGGGCGAGTTGCCGGAATCGTTCTGTAATGGCCGTGGCACCTAGATCGGGTGATACTGATGACCAGGTGGCACCAATGGCCGTAGCGGCGAGGCAGGCGACGACACTTTCGATCGAATTGCGGGCGATTGCCACCACGCGATCGCCCGCTTGCACACCGCGTGCCTGCAAGGCGGCGGCGGCGGACAGTGTCATATTGCTGAGCTCATCACGCGTGATCTGCTGTTGTCTGCCGGACTCATCGACGAACACGATCGCGATGTCATCTGCACGAGAGTTTGCGGATCCGCGCAGCACGCAGCGAGTGTAGTTCAGCGAGGCATTCGGGAAGAACTGGCAATCCGCGATATCGTCGTTGGTGCGCGCCGGTTGCAGCGATCCTGTGTAGGCAAGTTCTGTATATCCGATAAGCAGGGTCCAGAAATCATCTGGTCTGTCGCAGCACCATCGATGTAGCTCACCATAGTTTGCGAATTTTCGTGTGGCTGTTCGTTCGACGGTTTGCCAGAACGACTGCAGAGCAGATGATTGTGTCGTCATGGTGTCACGCAGTAGTTTCGAGGTCGATTAGTGGTGTGACATAGCGGAGGATCCTGCCGATGCCGTCGAAATTTTCCGGAGTCAGTTGTGATCGGTCGAGCTTAATGTTGCAGGCATTCTCGAGATAGATGATCAGCGATACATAACCAAGGCTGTCCAGTATTCCCGATTTGAGCAAAGACTTTTCGTCCTCGCCATCGATAAGGTTCTCGGCTTCGCCAAAGTGGTAGTTGTCGTCCAGCCAGTCGATGATCAGTGCGCGCAGCGCGGAATTGTCAGTCAAGGGTATCTCCGTGTATTTTTGTTAAAACTGTTGGTAGATGAACGTTCCTTTCGAAAAAGGCACTACCAATATCAGCAGTGCAACGACAAATCCGTACCCAAGTCCACGGACCAGTGGCGGTACCTTCCAGTAGAGTGAGGTTAGTCTGCCAATTGGTTTCAATTCAAGCAGGTGTAGTGCAACGATGAAAAGCAGGCCCAGCAGCACGAGCGGGCTGATATCCAGCGTGCCGGTACCTGCAGATTTCAGCAGGCCGGTGTAGTAAGTCAGTGTTGTGTTGATGTCCGTAGCGCGAAAGGGCACCAGCGTTAGAACAAAAAAACCGACGGTGAGCAACCAGCTCAAGGCCGAATAGATCACGGACTTTCTCCATTTGACAAAGCGTCGGTCGGCTCTGCACCAGCGCCGGTATAGCGCATCCCAGTTGCGGTGCACAATCATGCCGATGCCGTGCAGTACCCCCCACAGCAGATAGGTCCACGCTGCCCCGTGCCAGAAACCCGAGGCGAAAAACACAAGGAAAAGGCCGACGTCCAGCCGGTTTCTGAACCAGCCACGGCTGGTTGTTAATGGTGTGAAGATATAGTCAAACAGCCAGCGATTGAGCGTGATATGCCAGCGCCGCCACAGTTCGGGAAGACTGCGTCTAATAAACGGTGCATTGAAGTTTTGTGGCAACTCGATGCCACACAATCGTCCAACCCCGATTGCCATCAGGCTATAGCCGGCAAAATCTGCAAACACCTGACCCGCGAACCCGAACACACCTAACCATAACGCAAAGCTTGCGTAGAGTTCCGGGTCGTCAAATGTTTTGCCAACGATACCTTCGCCGAGGATTTCGCCAACGAATGCTTTGAGTGTATAACCGACGAGAAAAGCCAGGCAGCCTGAGCTGATCCAATCTGGCGTCAGGACTCTGGGTTTTTGCAATTGCGGGAGTAATTCTGATGCACGTGATATCGGTCCCGCGGTCAGCTGTCCGAAGAAACAGACAAAAAGCGAAAAGTCGAGCAAGGAGTTCGTCGGTTTGATTCTACCCCAGTACGAATCCAGCATGTAGCCGACACGTTGCAGGGTCCAATACGAGATACCCAGTGGCAGCAGTAGTTGCAGTACCGGCAGGCTGTGTTGTATTCCAATTGTCTGCAGCGCGCTATTGGCTGCCGTGGCGAAGAAACCCGAATATTTAAAGAAACATAGTGCACCGAGGCTGTACAGCAGACTCACCGTCAGTAGTATTCGGCGTGTGCTCTTCGAGTGTTGAGGGTCATGGAATTGCCTGCTGATGAAATAGTCCAGCCAGGTGCCCGAGATTATCAGTAACAACAGATGCCAGTGCCAGGAGCCGAAGAACAGATAACTGCCGGCCAGCAGTACGGCGTTCTGATAAATGCGAAGACGTGGGCCCAGCCAGTACAGCGCCAGAAGTGTCGGAAAGAAGAACAGGAACTCGATATGGGTCAGGCTCATCGCGAAGTACTCGCAGATTGAGCCACGTTCAGTAAAAAATTCAGCTCATTGGCGAGCGCGAGTTGTGACCATCTGACGTTGCCATCTGCGGTCACATGATCAAGATCCAGCATGAAATCCGCGTCCGACACGATATCCAGTGTCATATCGACCACTCGAAAGTTGTGTTCGGTGGCGTAGGTGTGCATGTGTTGGGTAAACGTAGTGATCGTGTCGGTCAATCCACGCTCGGTGATGGTGTCTGGCTTCAACGGAAACAGTACAACCGTGAGGTCGAGTTGGTGTTGCGTTGCGTACTGGATAAATCGATCGAGGGCGCGCATATCCTGGTCAGACAGGTAGCATTCGTGACCGATTTCGATATCGTGTCGCCAGCGCTCGAGGGTCGTCGCCAGTTCATCCGCGGGATAGCTGCCGGTCGCCATCACCCGCAGGAAATTGGTGAAGCGATTGATATTTTCACTGATTGAAAAGCGTGTACGCACCAGCGCGGATCGCTCCAGCAGGTACCGCCACAGGTTGCGCACATAGTTTCGATTGAGTGCAGTGGCTCCCTCGGCTATGAAATTGCTCAAATAGTGCGAGTAGGTCCATCCATGCGTTACGACATTGTGCGCGACCTCGGTCGTCGGTTCGAGTCTGCAGGTATCCCACCAGGTGATACCGAACAACAAGTGCGTTAGCGGTTGGCGAATCTGGCCAGTGTCGCTGACGATCAGTGGATCGATGCGGTTGCTCAAAACCCATTCCATGGCTTCGATCTTTCCGGCTTCGATCGGCACGGCTGTCAGTATAGTAGTGCCGTTGGTTATGGTGGCGAGTTGCTCTCCCATTACGTGGAAGGATCGCCCATGGCTGGAGCTGACGGCGAGGATGTTTGGCGTCTTTTGTTGCAGTAAGTGCAAGCCATCGCGCACCTGAAGCTTGGCTGGGGCAGGATAGATTCTGCCCAGCGCAAAGTCTGTGGCGGTGATTGCGATCAAAATGCCCAGGCAGAGCATTGCGAGTGTGCGCCAGGTACTGGTCATTAGCCTTGAGTTTATCCTGCAGTCCAGCGGAGACGGCGACTGGACTCTGGCGGGATGGTTCAGTGCCGACGTGAAGAGTTATTCCAGAATGCGAGACGGTACACGAAATTGTGGGGGTACAGGGGGGCAAATTGTCCGTTATGAAATGCGTATCACAGTAGAAGTGTGCGCTGGTTCAACAATGGCGAGAGGCAGGCAGGATTGCCAAAAACATTGGGAAAAATACGTGTGGCAGGCTGGTTCGCGGGCCACGACTGTGGCAGAGCAGGGTTGTTGTCGTTTATAGAGTGGTGTTCCCAGTGAGCACTCAGTTAGCTATTGTCGCTACAGGCAGCCTCGTCGATGAATACCTCTAGCGATGTTCCGGAGGCGACAGTATCGGCTTGCAATGGCACTGATCGGTATTGGTTTGCCGTGAGCCAGTCCTTGGCGTCTTGCAGTTTTTCAGCGTATTGGCCGTCGCGTGCAATCCTGTTGCCGAGAAACATGAAAATCGCGATTTCGTAGTCCCGGATTTGGCGCTGTAGCAAGCCGAAGTCGAACGGTCTGTTCGCATAAATCGCAGTGTACGTCACGGTGTTTGCGCCGGTGCTGCCATGCAGCATGACGCCCTCGTTGCTCCAGATTGCGCGCTTGCGGGAATCACCGACACATCGATTGATCAAATCAGCGACGCGGGTTTCGTTGGAGGTAGTCTCGCTGGACAGTTGCAGTTGCAGTACATTTGCAGCATCGTCTCCGCGTTGAGTGAATTCATCGAGTGCGCCAATCAGATTGACCTGCGCTGTCGCAAAAAGCGCAAACAGTGCGGCCATCGTCGCTAGAGGTAGGGTTCTGAAGCTTCCCAGTGTCGATCGATTAACCAGCACACGGTTAGCTAACAGTGCAAAGATGATCAGCAACCCGGGGTAAAGCTGATAGAGGTATCTTGCACTCACCGGTAAAGGCGATTCGGAAACTCGGCAATAAAAGAGATAGCCAGCATAGAGTAGCGTGTGCATGATGATTGCCCAGACCACAAACTTTGTGTACTGGTTGCCGTGGATCGCTGAATGATGCTGGCTGTGACTGGAGGCTGCATGGTTCGGGCGGGTAAACAGCGCAAACAGCGCAAACAATGCGATGGCGAAAACAAATGCGAAGAATGTCCATTTGTCGATATCACCCTGGAACAGGCTGCCGTCGCGAAACCCTGTCAATACGGAGCTCTGTTCGGCAAACAAGTACACGGTGTCGGCTACCGAATGGATCTCTCCGGTTCCGGTGTCTCTGTCAATGTTGCCGCTGATATTATAGATACGCAGTTGAAGTGCCGCGTACCCGCCCAGTGAGACCAGTGTAAAGAGAGCCAGCGCCAGGGTTTGCCCTATCAGCCTGGCCAGTCCGGCTCGACGACTCTGCCACAGACAAACGAGCCCCATACCGGCTGCAAACGAGACTGCGGTAATCGCCGCGGAGTATCTGATCGTCGTGGCCAGGGCCAACAGCACGGCGCAAAACAGCAAGCGACGAAGACTGAAATCGGTGGTGTTGGGTAGCACGGCGAGAGTAGTCAACACGAATAAGGTGAACAGCGGTTCACTGAGGAGTGTGACCGCCAAAAACCAGCCTTCGGTAGTGAAGTAGAAAACGATGGCGGCGACAATCGCGGATGCCCGATTGACGTGGCAGCGGCGCAAAATGACGAAGACCAGAATGGCTGACAAAAAATGGGCGAAAAGGTTGAGCGCGAGGGCCGCTTTCTGGAGCGACAGTCCGGTGTAACTGGCAATGGCGATAGCAGCTGGATAGCCGATGGGCCAGACCGTCTCCCTGGCGGGCATTCGCCCTTCGAAATGTGGGATGTAAATTGGAGCATTGGTTGAGAAGCCTTTGCCTTTCAACCAGTTGGCGGCTGTCGACAGGTAGCCGATGCCGTCGTTCATAATCAGTGTTGGATCCCACTGACTCCACACTATCGCATTGCAGGCCAGTGCCAGCAGAAGAGCCGTGGCGAGGATGGGTAATGCCCAACGCGGTAGGGAGTGGTGCTTCATGTTTTGTGTAGAGTCTGGTTGATAGTAACTATTCACGGAGTGTGCCCCACCGGCGGCATCAGAACTGACAATGCGACATTTTGCTGCTTGATTGGCTTTCTTTTGCATCGGTACTGCCACCGCTAGGCTGGCACAACTCTGGTATACACAGACTAATCTCTTGCCGCCCTGCTCAATCGGTCAGTTGCCGGGGCCAGGCTGGCCAACGGCGCTTGCCGGGCAATGGCAGGGCCAGTATTCCGTTTGACGCAATTCTTTGTGGAGCGATTTTCATCAATCAGGACATCACAACGTCTGGCGTCTTTCGATGTGCCCGGACCCCAAGTATCTCAGGCTCCCTGATCCGCCGCTGGTCGGCGCCTGGCGCTTGTGGTGGTCTGGCGGGCGGTCGCGACGGAAATCTGTCAGCATGAAAAAAGCGGTGACCATCATCGGTGTGCTGTTGAGCCTGTTGTTTCTATGGCTGGCACTGCGCGACACCAACATCGAGGAGATCAGCCACGCATTCGCTCGCGCGAAAGTATGGCCGGTTGTACCGATGTTTGTCTGTCTGGTCTTGTTCTACTGGCTGCGCGCGTTGCGCTGGAGCGCGTTGCTTAGCCCAAGCTATGGCGTCACGCCGGCAAAGCTCGTGCCGGCGATGATGGCGGGGGCGGCTGGCAACAATCTGCTGCCGGCGCACTTTGGCGAGATCATTCGTGTCTACTACGCTGGTGATCGACTGGGCATTCCAAAGTCGACAGTACTGGCAACGCTAGTGCTGGAGCGAGTACTGGATATTGTCATTGTGCTTGCGATGATGGCGGTAGCATTTTTCTTCGGCGGATTCTCACAGACTTTTTTCACTGCCGGCATCCTGTTGCTCGCCATTGCTGTGATTGTCGGCACCGGGTGCGCCGTACTCGGGTTGTATACTGGTTGGGTGGTCTCGTTGATCCGCGATCGAATACCTTTGCTGCCGCCGGCTTTGCGCGAAAAGATAGCGCAACAGGTATTGAACCTTGGCGATGGTCTGGCGACGATAAAATCTGGACACCTGTACCTGCGAATCATTGGCAACTCGCTAATGCAGTGGTTGCTGATGGCCGGTTGTATCTATTTTGCACTCGTCGCTTTCATGGCAGACGTGCCCCCTTTGCTGGCGGTAGTCATTCTGGGGTTTACGGTGGCCGGTCTGGCACTGCCGACCAGTCCAGGTTTCTTTGGCACTATTGAATACTGTTTCGTATTGGGGTTTGCGACGATCGGGGTGGACTCGGGCATAGCGATCAGTGCGGCGATCTACTACCACCTGCCCGCCTGGGTGATCGTGACACTGGGAGGGCTGCTGATCGTGCACCTCAACAATATGTCGTTCCGACAGTTGCAGGCCGAGGCCAGACAAGCCTGACCATCGACAGCGAAAAGACCGCAGTTCAGTCTGCCGTGACGTCGTGGGCGAAACTGGGCTCGAACTGATTCAAACTCTGCCGCGATCGCATTTCCTCAACGTACTCGCCAATCGGCATGGGGTGAAAGTGTTTTTCGAGCAGGTCGAAAAATCCGTGCATCAGCGCGATTTTTTTGTCCGTCGACATATTCATCGCGGGAAAGAACTTCAGATCTTCATCATCCTCGTGGCCCATGAAATCTAACGGGTGCAACAACAATGACGGCTCTGTGCGCGTCAGTCGGCACATGGTGATCGCGACGCGCGTGTAGAGTCTGGCCAGCATTGGGCTAAAGCCCGCCAGATAGACCAGATAGCTGAAGTGGATCGGTATCTTGAACAGGGGCATGGTGGTCACCGGCAGTTCTGTCAGGCTGCCGGAGCTCAGTTGCCACTGGTAGGGTTTTACCGGTCGAAGCGCGTCCGAAAATGTACCAAACAAAGCCTTCCGTTGTTTTTTCTGTTCGGCAGTCAGGTTGCTCTTGGCGAAGAAATACGCACGCGCGAGCGGGTTTAGTGCATTGGGGAACGCGGTGCAGTCGTAGTCATAGTTGCGTTCCCGCAAGACTTCCAGCGTATTGGTCGACAAACTAAAACCTGGTCCGCGAAAGCCGCGTACTCTAACGCCTGTCGCCTCGCGTATAGCCGCCTCGGCTTTTTCCATTTCTGCCTCTATCTGTTCTTTCGAATACAGATGCAGCCAGGGCTCGTGGTTGAAACTGTGATTGCCGATCTCATGGCCGGCCTCTACAAGCTGGCGCAGGCTCGCGTGATTTTTCGCAAGTGCCGCATCCTGGCCGACGATAAAGAACGTGATCTTCAGGTCGCGCTGGGCCAGAAAATCAATGATGCGGGGTACCACGCTGTCGAAGTAGGACGGGAAATCCACCCATTTGTCACTGCCGTGTGTTTTCAGATAGGACCACTTGTTGTCCAGATCGAGCGACAGGCTCATGCGTAGTTTATCGGTCACTGGAGTGCGCTCCACGATGGCGGGCGATCGACAAATTGATCACCGGGTTGGAATTGAAGGAAGTTGTACGGTGTGGAATCGAGCTAAAACGAGGCGACGACATCGCGCGTGATGGCCTGTGCGGCATCACCGGCGCCAAAACAGCGATCCAGCTCCTGCATGACGGACTCGTCGAATACGACGGGCATTGCCACGGCGTTATTGAACGCTCTATTCAACTGCGCAGTATCCTGCCCAACGAGTTCGTTGATGCCGATTTCCAGAGTTTCGACCCACTCTGTCTCTTCCCGCAACGTAATGCACTGGGTTTGCAGGAAGGCGGCTTCCTTTTGCAGGCCGCCAGAGTCAGTGAGGACGACATGCGCCATTTGCGTCGCCCGCAGCATGTCGAGATACGCAAACGGTTCGACCAATCGCAGGTGCGGCGAAAAGTCGCGATCACTTTTTTGCAGCACGGCTCGGGTGCGCGGATGGACCGGAAAAAGAATCGGGAAATCCGGCTCTGCCAATGCGGCCACCGCGTCGAGCAACGGGAGAAGCGCGTCTTCGGTCGTATTGACCGGGCGATGTAGCGTCAGCAGGGCGAATTGTCCGTCTATCAGCGACAGTCGCTTTGCGACGTCACTGTTGCGGGTCGCGAGTTCCAGGTTCTGATTGACGACATCGCGCATGACATCGCCACTGAAGAGCGCTCGAGTGGCGAGGTTCTCGTCGTAGATATTCTGCATGCCGGTCGGCGACGGAACGTAGAGACGGTTGCTGGTATGGTCTGCGACGATGCGGTTAATTTCCTCGGGCATGTGGCGATTGAAGCTGCGCAATCCGGCCTCGATATGAGCGACTGGAATGTGCATTTTGGCCGCTGCCAGACAAGCCGCCAGGGTCGAGTTTGTATCGCCGTATACCAACACAACGTCGGGCTTTTGATCAAGAAAGCACGCTTCAAGCGCTTGCATCAGATGTCCGGTCTGAGTGGCGTGGCTGGCAGAGCCGACACCGAGATCCGTATCCGGGCGCGGTAGATTCAGCTCGTCAAAAAACACGGCCGACATATTGGCGTCGTAGTGTTGGCCGGTATGCACAACACTGTGTTTGACACTGGGCAGTGTGTCGAACTCACGGGCAATGGGGGCGAGTTTGACGAACTGCGGTCGTGCACCAACAATTGACATAACGTGCATGGGTCAGTTCCTCACGGACATATGCTGACTGTGAGTATCGAAGAAGCGGTTAACTGCCCCAACAACTTCATTATTGTTCAGTGTCGCATTAACAAATTGGCTGGTGTTCAGCACGAACAGCCGATCGTGCTTTGTCGTGGCCTGTGGTACGAGTTCGGAGTACTGTAACACCTGCAGGGGCTGTACCTTGTGCGCGCGAGTCACGTGCACGTCAACGATGGTGCTGGTGTCGAATTCTGGAAACATTTTACTTAGGCCAGCTACGAATTGCTCTTTGAAGTAGTCGTCCGATTGCTGCATTTCAGCATCGGTTGAGAGCATATAGCGGGGCAGGTACGTCATGTGATAACCGCCGGTATTCTCTGGCGCCACGACGTTGCTCATGCCGATCACCCCGGTGAAAGGAATGGTGTCATCGGCAATGTTGATTACATAGAACGGTGATAGTGACTCGCGAGTGATCAACACGACGCAAACCACACCCAGATATTCTACGTTGGCGTCGCTGTTGGATACCTGAAGCAGGCTGGGGTCGACAATCTGCTGCAGCACGTTGACTGGTGACGTACAGACCACCTGGTCAAACTGTTGGGATTCACCATCGCTGACGATCTGTAATTGATCATCGTCGATCACGTGTACTTTTTGTACTGCGGTGGACGTCAGTACTGATCCGCCATGTTCCAGCACTTCTGCGCGCAATTGGTTCAGTATGCTTTGGTATCCACCGGCGACGTGGCCCAGATTTTCTGCGCTGGCTGACTTGTCACGTGCCGAGAACATCCGCTTGATGTAAGACCAGATGAATACCGCTGACACGCGAGTGTGGCTGTGGCCCAGTTTCGCCAGTAGCAACGGTTTCCACAGTTTTTCGTAGTTGTTGCGACCGGACACCTTGACCAGCCATTGCTCGACCGTCAGACGCTCCAGTGGTTTCCAGTCGTTCACGCGTGAGGCGTAGAGCATCGTCCACGCCAGCCGCAGTTTCGAAAACATTGACAGCAGCGGAAACTTCAGAAATTCCAGGTTGCTGCTGATCGAGTGGAGCTTACGGTCGACATAGAACCCTGTGTACGTGCGGTGCCACTGAAGATCAGACTCCATACCGAGCTCACGAACCAGACCCAATGTATTGGTGTCGGATGGCAGTATCACGTGATAGAAACGGTCCCAGCTAAATGAGCCGAACTGGTGCCAGGTGTTCAGGCCGCCGATCTGGTCCGCGTGTTCATAGACGGTTACGCGATGCCCGGCTTTGGCGAATTTTCGCGCCAGTGCCATGCCCATCAGGCCGGCGCCAACGATCGCGACACTGCTGCTGTCGTGTTGTCGTGTTTTATCGAGCACCGAATTCACGTTCCTGGGTCGCCTGAAGCTGCCATTCGATCGTGCGTTGCAATCCGTCGTCGAGACTCACGTTCGCTTTCACGCCCAGAATTTTTTCACTGTAACTGGTGTCGGGTACGCGTCGGCGAACATCCTCGTATTTTTTACCGGTGAAAGACTCGTACGGTATCATCTCGATTTTTAGTTCACCGGGGGTGCCGCTTGCGGCCTTGATCCGTTGGGCGAGTTCGAGAATGGTCACTTCTTCGTTGTTGCCGATATTCAGAATCTCACCATTGGCCTCGTCGCGGAAAATCGCCGCCTCAATCCCGTCTACCGTATCTGAAACGAATGTGAAGCTTCGTGTTTGCTGGCCATCACCATGAATGGGAATTACCTTGTCGTTCAGAACCGAGTCGATAAATACCGGTGGTGGGCCACCCCACCAGGACAGTGGTTGTCTGGGTCCGTAGGAGCCAAAAAAACGTAAAAGAGTGACCGGGAAACCAAAGCTGTCCTGATACGCCAGGGCCAGGTGCTCATCGAATAACTTCGAAACCGCGTAGCTCCAGCGCGGCGACAACGACGACCCGATCACGCAGTTCGAATGCTCTTCGGAGAACGGCACATCCGGGTTGCGCCCGTACACGTCTGATGTGGATGCCAGCACACACTTGATGTTTCGCTGACGAGCGAACTCCAGCACGGTGTCGGTACTGTGATAGTTGATCTTCAGTGTATCGATCGCATTGCCGTAGCGAGGGATCTTAAAAGCTGCCAGGTGCACGGCGACACTGACTTTGTCGCTGACGTCGGAAAAGGTCTTGGCTTCCATTGCATTGCCACGAATGAATCGAAAACCGGGGTTTTTCAAAGAGCCCCAGATGTTTGACATATGGCCCATTGAAAGATCGTCGACACCGATGACGTCATGGCCGTTTTCTAGCAGACGCTCCGCCAGGTTGGACCCCAGGAAACCGGCGACACCGGTTATTAGCACGGTGGTTTTAGTCATTCTTTTAGCTCCAGAACTTCAATTTGCAGTTTTTTTAGTTTTTCGGAGTTTTGGTTGTACAGATCTTCGAAGTAGCGGGTGTTTTGAATGGCGAGAACACCAAGGGCAAAAAACTGTACAGATAAGGCGGATGCGATCAGGCTTACCATGACCAGATTGGGTGATGCGCCATAGATGGCTGCGATCTGACTGCCGATCGTTTCGCTGCTGTTTGTTTTCCAAAGCTTTGCCAGCAGGTGGCAGTTCATGTAGATAGCGAACATTCCGGCGATTACACCGGGTATCACCAGAAAGTAAACGGGCCGAAAAGTGAAACCGGATTTCACCGTTGAGCGGACGTGACGCAGTATCTTCATGCTCGAGACGCGGTTGTCGCCATGCGCCAGTTGCGGGCCCCAATCCAGTGTCGCCGGACACTCCACCACCTTCGCGTGAACGACCATCGATTTATGCAGAATCTCCGGCATCAGATCGAGTCCGGTCGCGCGCAGATCGAGTGAGCGGATAAAAGGGCCGTCGTAGGCTCTCGCCATCGAGGTGATCGTTGAGAAATTTCCGCGCACGAATACTTTGAGGAAACGATTGCCCAGCACGCTCAGAACCCGGCGCAGCCATGGCACGTTCTTCACAGCGCCGCCGTGCATATAGGGTGAGGCGAGTACGACTTTCGCGTGGCTTGTGATCAGCTTGTCGAGCATGTCTCCGATGTGTTTCGCGGCGTAGCTCAGATCCACATCGAGTGTGACGACATAATCGCCACGGGTATTGGCAAAACCAAAGCGCATTGCCTGACCGACGCCAAAGTTGCTCGGGTGGTGCAATGTGCGAATGTCTGGATGCTCGTCGGCGAGGCGGTTGGCGATAGCGCCGGTCGCGTCTGAACTCCCGTCGTTAATAATCAGAAGTTCCCAGCGGAAGCGGTCCAGCGTGTCCAGATATGCGATAAGTGCCTGCGTGTTTTCACGAATAAGAACTTCTTCGTTGAAACACGGCACAATAACTGAGATCAGTGGGCGCGATGTCTGTGACACAAAATTTCTCAATGCTTTCGCTGACGGGCTAGCCGACGGTTAGAGATTTTTGATGGCAGGCAGCGTGTTTGAGTGTCACTACCCGGCGAAGCTTAGGTTAGCGACTCGATTGGCCTGATCTTTCGGAAAATACACCAGACGATTGCGCCGTTATTCCGTTTAGGCCACAAAATAGTTGATTGATACAACTTGAGCGGGCAGGGCGTGGCGGGGCGACGGCATCACCTGTCGAGGTTGGCGCGTCTTGCAGCCTATTGCGATTGAAATTCCGAGAACTGTCTGACCCAGGGCTCGAATAGCGTCATGGATTCCGCAGCGTTATAAGCCGCGCTGATGGAAGTCCAGGATCCGTAGAGCGCCGCATATCCGGTATCTTCCCGCAAAGGCACTGCTATGAAATACACCCGTGAGTTATCGATGGAAGCTCGCTCGATATCGCGTTTCAGGCGCTCGAGGTTTCGCGCAACGGCGAGCTGGATCGTATAGGCGTTAGCAGGCTGCTCGGAGATCCATCGACGCGCATGGGTGTCTTCGGTCGAGACCTCGGTGCCTGCAGTGCTGGGGCGCTGTGCTCTGGACAGTTCTGTCGTGCGGCTGGATACCGGGAGATCATCCGCGTTATCCGCTGTTTGTGTGGCAGGTGGCTCCGATCGTCTGGATCGATTTTCAGTCTGTTTTCGGGTCGCGGCTCGTGCGGCTTGCCCGGCATCACCGGCTGTGGGGCTCAACGGCAGGTTTGAGCGGTCCGCCAGCTCCGCGATTTCCTGCTGTAGTGGTGATTGTTCGACTGGCGATGGAGATTCCGCGGTGGCTGCGGGCGTCGACTCGGCAACGGCGGAGTGCGCGGCAATGCCGGAAGTATCAGCATCGCTGCTATCGAAGGCTGAATCGGCCGGGCTGTCAGCCTGAGGCGCATCGACGGCCAGACGGCTATCGCTGCTTTGCGCGCGGGCTTCTGTTTTCTGCAGCGATTGTTCGCTCGTCTCCTCAGTGGCAGCAGGTGGCGAGTAGGGTTGCGAGCCTCGATCAAAACCGGGTTTGACGACCAGCACGACAGCCACGCAGGCAATCGCCGCGCTGGCGGCGAAGGGTAGCCAGGCGGCAGTTCGATGCTGTGAGCCGGATCGGCGCTCGGCGTGCTGCTCGGCGTGTTGCCGGATTTGCTGATCAAGCGACTCGGGCGAGCGTTGCCGCGGCGGGGCCTGGTAGAGCTTTTCCAGCGAATTCAAGAGCTTGCTCCCATCCGCACGCGTGTCGACGCGCGGGCATATCGCAACCGGCTCTTCACGGTCTCGCCGCCCACGCCGGTGATTTCAGCGATTTGTCGGTTGCTGAAACCTTCCTGCTGCAAGATGAACGCCTCGCGCTGATCACTGGGGAGTTCGTCGAGCGCGCCCAGCAATTGGCGCAGCAGGGTCTGGTCTTCGGCTGATAGATCCTGGCTCTTGATGGCGTCCAGCTGTTCCTGATCGAGGTTGACGTTCTGGTTTGTGCGTCGCCTCTGGTGATCGATCAGCTTGTTCCGCGCAATCGTAAACAGCCAGGTGCGAAACGCGGCATCGGGCTGATAGGATGCTGCGCGCTGAATCACCGCGAGCCATGTCTCCTGTGCAATTTCCTCGACGATTGCGGTGTTCGGCAAACTGCGAAACAGGAAATTGAACAAGGCATCTTTGTGGCGGAGATACAGCGTGTCGAAGGCAGCCGTGTCGCCGCCAGCGTATTTTCGCAGCAGTGATACGTCGCTAAACAGTAGTTGCTGAAGTTTACCCACCACTCGCTGTGTTTGCGGATAGCACGGGTGCCAACCATACCAGCGAAATCATTTCGCTGCGATACCAGGACGCGATTGTTGGTCTGTCCAGGTATCCGCTGGCGTCGTTACCTTGCGCAAGTGCTAAGGTGACAGGAGATCGCTTCTTCACAATAATGCCCCTGATTGCATTCGATTTGTGTCTTTTAACGGGTCGGGTGCGAAACCGGGGTTAATCGGTATTGAATTATCTTCAGCCAACCTGCTCAAAGCGGGTACGTCGGGCGAGGGTGCGCACTCACGTTGTCGACAAAACCAAAGAACAGGGCAAGCCATGATTACCTTGGGGCTAACACTCAACAGCATTCGCCTGCAACAGGTTGAGCGACAGACAGCCGAAACCTGGCCGCATCTGCTTGGTTGTGACCAGAGCGCCTATTTCGTTGTGGCGCGCACAGCACCGCTGCAATTGAACCGTACCGGGCGGTTGCTGACCATTCCAAGGGGCGCGATGGTCGTTACCGTGGGAGGTGGTGCGGTGTCGGTAGAGCAGCAGCGCGACGCCGCGCCGTCTGAATCAACGCAAGCCGATGCACTGGTGCTGAAAGTCCCGTTGTGCGAGCCGCTGCGCTTTGGATTGAAGGGCAGTTTGCCGTCGCAGTTGCTGTTGGGCGGCGATTGCGATTTGCAACGCGATCGGATTGGGCAGATCAGCGCGATGATTGAAGCTGCCGCGCAGACAGAAGAGATCACCACCTCAACCCGCATTGATCGCCTGACCGAGTTACTGTTTCTCGAAGCGATCGATCACTATATGCAGGGCGCACACTTTGACACGGGTCTCGCCTCGGCACTCGTCGACAAACGCCTCGGCCCGGCGCTGCATGCGATTCACGACCACCCCGATCGAGGCTGGACAGTGGGCAATCTCGCGAGGCTCGCGAGCATGTCGCGCTCGTTGTTCGCCGCCCGATTCAAAACCGTACTGAATGAAACGCCGGTGAACTATGTGCGCCTGTGTCGTATGTATAAAGCTCGGCAGCTTCTGGAGAGCTCGTCGGCGTCAGTCGATCAGGTGGCCAGAGAGTCCGGTTACGCATCGCTGTCTTCGTTCGTCAAGGCCTTTGCGCAAATCAACGGAGAGACCCCGGGTCGCTGGCGCGAGCGGCAGCGACTAATGGACTCGCAAGAGTACTAATAGTGTTCGCGAAGGTGCGCCAGCAACGGCGCGAAATGTTCACCTCGTGTTTAAGTGGTGCGGGCTCGAGGCCCGCGCGCTAGCGGCCGCTGGGTGACGCGCCAGCCGAAAGTTTGCCGCGCGAGCCGAGCTTGAAGCGTTCTGGCGTGCCGTATTCCCGCAAACCAACGCCGGCGACAAAATCGCCAAAAACCGGGCCGTGCTTGAACAGATGGCCCGAGCAGCCTCCCACCAGCAACACGTTTTCGTATTCGGGGTGGAAGTCGAGGATGAAGTGCGTGTCTGGTGTCATCGCGATCTGACACGCTTTCTGATCAACGGCGCGCTGGCCGACCAGTCCCTTCAAACGGTGATTCAGATATTGCCGGGTGCGGTTAAATGTGGCCTCGTCGACCACGCGCTCGTCGTTATCGAGATCGATGATCGCCTCGGTCCAGGCAATTGCCGCCTTGACGCCACTGCCCTCGACAGACGGTGCGCCGTAGGCGCCGTAGCCGTGATCGATCCAGCACGGCATGCGCTCGCTATCGTAGTCTGCGTTGCCATCGGGTGTGGAGGTATAGATGATGTTCTGGCGTACGATCTTTGCGATCGGCGCGACCGTGCGGCGATACATCTCGCCCAGCCAGGGGCCGGTGGTGACCGCGATCATGTCTGCGTCGAGCGGTTTGCCGTCCAGCAGCAGCCGCTCGCGCTCGTCGGTGGTAACGCGGCCCCGGGTAATGGTTCCACCTTCGCGCCGGAACAGCTCAGCGGTCTGGACGACGGCCCGTTTTGCCATGAGTGCGCCGGCCTCGGGTTCGTAGATACCGTAGGCGACATCCGGATAGTTGAACTGTGGAAATCGGACGCGCAATTCGTCGACCGAAAAGCGGTGATACGGTATGCCGAGTTTATCGAAGGTAGGCAGGGTGGAATCTTCCCAGGCCGTGTGCCCTTCGCCTGCCATCACCAGCGCGCCGCACTCCACCAGTAATGTCGTGCCGAGCTCTGCCTGGAGTTCCATCCAGCGCAAGCGGGCCTCACGCACCCAGCGCGTATAGAATTCATCCGGTCCGTGAATCGAACGGATCAGGCGTGTGTAATCACTGGATGAGGCGCGCCCGTGGCCGGGTGCCCAGCGATCGATCAGGTTAACGCTACAGCCGCGCCTGAGCAGGCTCAACGCAGTCATCACACCGGCGATGCCGGCGCCGACTACCACAGTCTCTGCTTGTCGAAGCGCCACCTAAAAAATTCCTTGCATGTTTTTATCGTTTGTATACAGTATTCAATTCTTCACGAGCCGGCAAGTAGTCCGGTGTATAAAAACGATTCGGCACCGTCTGGGGGGCGCTCACGTTGGAAAGAAAGCAATTCGAATTGCCTGAAGGTACGCATACCGTGGTAATGGGTATGGGGGATATGAACGGCATTATTCGTGGCAAGCGAATTCCGGCGAGTCACTGGCCCTCTATCTGTGCCAACGGCAACGCGCTGTCCATCGCCATGATGGCCATCGACATGACCTGCGATGTCTGGGACACACCCTACGTCAACTTCGACAACGGCTACCCCGATATGCATATGTTTCCGCTGACGCAACCCGTCGCATCTCCTTGGGAGCCCGGCGTTGCCATCTGCATGGGCTACGCCGAGGGCATGGACCATCTGCCGGTGCCGATCGATCCGCGTGGTGCACTGGAACGTCAGGTCGATCGCGCCAAGGCGATGGGATTGTCGGTCAGTATTGGCACCGAACTCGAATTTTATCTGCTCGATCCGGAAACCAAGATGCCGCGCGATGAAGGCATTCAGGTCTACAGTCTGGCGCGCGCTGCAGAACTTGAGCACGTGCTGGGGCCGATGCGTACGTCGCTAAATGCCATTGGCATCCCGATCGAACAATCCAATCCCGAATACGCACCGGGTCAGGTCGAAGTCAACATTCACTACGACGATGCCATGGTTGCCGCCGATCGCGTTGTTTTGTTCCGCGGCATGGTCAAGGAAATCGCTCAGCAACACGGCTACCTGGCCACCTTTATGTCAAAGCCGTTTATCGATCAGTCTGGCAGCGGTTTTCACTCGCATCACTCTGTCTGGAAAGACGGCGTCAACCAGTTTTCTGACGGCGGCAAGTTGTCGGCGAGCGGTCGTGCCTACCTGGGTGGCATGCAAAAGCGCATGGCGGAGATGGCGCTGGCCAGCGCTACAACACCCAATGCCTATCGGCGTCGACAGCCCTACACGTTCTGCCCCACCAATACCAGTTGGGGTGTTGACAATCGTACGGTCGGGCTGCGGGTAATCGAAGGATCCGACAGCGCTGTCCGGGTAGAAAAGCGCGATGGTTCAGCCGATTGCAATCCCTACTATCATCTGGCGTGCGAAATCGCCGCCGGCCTCGACGGACTGGAGCAGGGCATTGAACCTGGCCCGATTACAAACGGCAATGCTTACGAGTCAGAGGATGCCGAGCCCATCCCGAGTAACATCGAGACCGCTGTCGAATTGGCAAAGGGGTCGCAGTGGATGAAGGATGTGTTGGGTGAGGATCGCCTGACCATTCTGATCCAGCAGGCTGAGCGTGAAATCGAGTTTCTGGCAGCGCAGGTGACACCGCTTGAGACGCAGCGTTACCTGACCAACTTCTGAAGCTCACGTCAGCATGTGTGACAAGCTGACATGACTTTACATTGCCTGCGGCCTGGATACGTTCAGGTGTTAATCGGGATCATCCGTTGAAAATTGCACGTGTGGTGGGGTCGTTGACGGCCACCATTAAAAACGAACAGCTAAGCGGCATGACGCTGCTGGTGACCGATATCGTCGACACGGCAGACAAAGTGCTCGAACCGGCCGTTGTGGTCGTCGATCTACTGGGCGCCGGTCGTGGTGATCTGGTGTTGCTGGCAACTGGCTCAGCCGCGCGCATCCCCAGTGAGGTGGCGGGCATTGCCGTCGATGCGGTCACCGTCGCCATTGTCGATGAAATCGACACTGGCTCAGCCAGACGCGTGGCACCGGCTAAGGGCAAATCGACGCGGCGAGTCAGTCGAAAATAAATCAACAGCGTTGGCACTGACGCAGACTATTCATTTTTTGAGGAACAGCTAATGGCAGATAAACCGGCAGCGGGTCAGACCGCACTGGGCATGATCGAAACACGTGGAATCGTTGCGGCCATTGAGGCAGCCGATGCCATGGTCAAGGCCGCAAACGTCACTATCGTCAGCCAGACTCGCCCGGGTGGCGGATTGGTTGCCACGCTCGTACGCGGTGAAGTGGGTGCGGTCAAGGCGGCGACAGATGCCGGTGCCAATGCGGCAAACAAAGTCGGTGAGGTGATTGCAGTGCACGTGATTCCGCGCCCGCACGATGAGCTCGACGGCTTGCTGGCAGCCCTGTCGTCCTGATTGCCTGACGACGAGTCAGCGCGTTGAGTTCAACAGACTTCGAGTTGTTTGCTGAGGCAGTGGCCGATCGAGGCTCGGCACCCGCTGCGAACGCACACACCTATAACAACGTCACCGTGCTGGGCGGTGGTCCCGACGCGAAATTGCTCGCGGCGCTGGCTCTGGCTGCCGAAAGGCAGGTCAGATTGTTTTCAGCCTACGGGGCCGAGCTCGATGCATTACGCGCCAGTGGCGGCATTACCCTGCGTGGCCATGGGCCAATCGGTACCTTCAGCATCGATCAATCGGCGGGCCCGTCGATTCAGACGACGGCGCAACTCGATCACGCCGTCGCCGATGCCGATCTGATCATTCTGACCGGCCCGGTACACAAGCAGCGCACCTACGCGATGGTGCTGGCCGATCATCTGTCCGACGGGCAAGTGCTGGTCCTCGCCCCC
>CAZYDV010000065.1:0-21040 GCA_964646405.1 uncultured Granulosicoccaceae bacterium
AATCGACCAGATGCAGACGGCCCGCCACAGGGGCGGGCCGTTACAGTACAGCGCAAGCCTTGCCGCCAAGCGATCGCGACGGCAGCGGCCGCTATCGCCGGACGTTGAACTTGAAGTCTGTCAGGTATTCAATGCCGCGCGATGTGAAGTCGAAGGTGAGATCCATGTTGCCGAGCGGATAGCTGTTCATCAGATCGAGCATCGTACGCGTGTCTTCATCGCTGGTGTCGATATCCATGCCATCGACAATCGCGCGCACCTTGTTGATCGCGCGCTCGGTATCAATGGCGACATTAAAAAGTAGATCATCCTGCGATGCCGGCGCCCCCTCCAGTGCCGCACTAAACTTGCTGGCCTGATCACCGCGAAACAACACCACGTTGTTGCCCTTCACTGCGACCTCGGCGTCCATCTCCGGGGGCAACGGCAAGGGTGCGATGTCACTCAATGGCACCGACGAGCCATCCAGAGGGATCGAACCCAGACCGGACATCTGCGGCATCATCTGCAATGTTTGCAGCAGTGAGCCCGGATCGTCCGCCGACAGGGCGATGGCGATGTCGGCCTTATCAAGCCCAGGCTGGCCACGCTGCAGTTGTTCGATGTCCAGATCCAGATCAAAGATCGTGGCGGAAATACCGCGAATCCCGCGCGCCATACCCGAGAACATGACAACCCCCATCGAGGCACCGCTGAGCGCCTCGCCACCGATACCGTTCAGCCCTTGCAACGGCGGGCACTGATACGATATCGACGACATCAACTGGCTCAACTGGCCAAAACCCTGCGAGAGCTTGTTAACGTCGAGACCGAGCCCGATACTGAAAATTGCCGCTGAGCTCTGCCCCAATCCGGGGATCAGACCACCAAACAGTTGCAGCGTTTCGCTGAGTTGCCGATGGTTTATTTCAACCGCTGCGTGACTGCTGCCGCTGACGCTATTGTCACTGATCACCAGATCGCGATAGCCGCCCACCATCATCGGCCAGACTTCTGCTATGCCACTGATCTCCTGTTGGCAGACCGGCTTGCGCATTTCGGCCACGGCGGCGGCGGCACTGGCATCTGTCGAGAGTAACTGGGCGAGCTGTTTGCCCGACTCGCTGTCGCCATCAGTCAGCGTATTGGCAATCTCACGGATATCCAGAAACGAAAAGAAATCGTCGCCATAGTTCCATTTTTTGAGCAGAGCATCGAGCTTGCCACTCGTCGCGAGCGACGCTTTCGGTGCGACAAAACCCGCCAGCGCATCGGCCATCGCGAGGTCATCAGGATCGAGCAGGACACTGGCAAACGCATCGTTTTCACTCACGCCAACCAGCACGGCAATGTTGACGTCGTCATCTTTCTTTGCCGGCTGATACAGCCGATAGGAACCACCCTCACGCTTTATCTCGCTGACGCTGACGTCATCGTTTTCACCGAACTCGTCGATCTTTGCCAGCAGCTTGTCGCCATCGTCGATCGCAACCCGCAATACCGGTGCGATGCCGACGGTATAGAGCGACAGCCCAAGTTCATCGCCGACACCCCACTCAGAAAGCGCTTTCGACGGATCTTCCATAAAGCGTTCATAGCCTTCGACGAACGCGCGAAAATCTTCATCGCCATCGAGATCGTCTGCGTCCGGAAGCGGGATGTTGGGCATGATCGAGAACAACGCATCGATCGGGTACGGCTTGCCGGTGCCGATATACAGATGGGTATCTGCAGGCACGTAGGCCAATTGCGGGTTGTCCGCAGCAGTCGCAAGGCCACTTCCGAACAGCGCCGCGAGCGCCACTCCCACGCCATGTCGGGCTACATTTCGCTTCATCATCGCCATCTGTCTCAAAGGGATCGTTTAAAGGTAGCGCATAACTACAGAAGGAAATGTTCCAATTTGGAATAACAACGCCACTTCCATGCCTGCAACGCACGCGCGGTCCATGGTAAGCCTGCCGCACTGAAATCTCCACTACCGACTCGTGTAACACCGCCTGCCCTGGTTCAACTTAAATCTCTGGTATAACAGACGGATCCTGCTCGCCCTCATCAATCCAGGAGAGAATGATCATGCCTGCGTTTCACGTCTTGCGTGCCGTGACTATCGATGCACCGATCGACCGCGTTGTGCCCGCGGTCGAAGATTTCGCTGTCTGGCCAACATGGTCGCCGTGGCTGTACATGGAAGCCAGCGCCAAGGTCGACGTCTATGGCACCGCCGGACAAACCGACCACGGCTACACCTGGAGCGGCGAGATGGTCGGCGCCGGTGAAATGAAATTGCGCGAGGTCACTGCAGACCACACGCATCACATGGATCTGACATTCCTAAAACCCTTCAAATCGAAAGCTAAAGTCTCGTTCGAGCTTGAGCCAGCCGGTGCCGAACAAACCCGTGTTACCTGGCACATGCACGGCGGCCTGCCATTCTTTATGTTCTTTATGGTGCCGACGATGAAAGGCATGATCGGCATGGACTACGATCGTGGGCTGCGGATGCTGAAAGAACATGTCGAGACCGGCGCCATCAACTCGGCAACGACCATCGAGGGCGTAGTCGAGGCGCCGGCGATTCACTGGGTGGGCGCCAATGCAGACACCGCGATGTCCGACCTCGGCGATTCGATGCAACAAACACTGCCGCAGGCGCTACAAACGGCGCAGGGTGCCGGCGCCGAACCCGCTGGCCCACCCGGTGTGATTTATCACAATATGGATATTAAAAATCAGCGTTGCCGCTACACCGCCATGGTGCCGGTGGCAACGCCGATCGACGCCACGCCGAGTGGCACAATTGAGGCGGGCAAGGCACTGAAAGTCATTCACACGGGACGCTACGATCACCTGGGCAACAGTTGGTCGACGGCGATGACCTATCAGCGGCATCACAAGCTCAAACCATCCAAGACCCAGGCACCTTACGAAATCTATGTCAACGATCCGGCCGACACTCCAGAGGCCGACCTGCTGACCGAGATCTACCTGCCGCTGCGATAGCGCGCACCCGGCCTGCGCTGGCTGCCGCACAAATTAAACGACAACACTGCGATATTTTGCCGGCCTTGTCGCGACGCCCACGCTATCGCAATCACCCGGGACACGCCAACAGACTGTCAACCAATAGCGTGCCTATGCGTTGAGTAAGCTGATCGGCGAGCCATACCGGCTCGCCCACCGCGCAGACAAACCCGGCACTCAACATGAATTCGCAGCAAAAAAATCCGTGGTCCAAATCACAGGACCCACGACACCTGTCTAAGAGCTTTGTTCTGATGCTGGCACTTTCGTTGGCAGCAGGCTGTGACAGCGCTTCTGAATCCGTCAGTCCAGCCAACGAACAACCGGTCGACACCACGGACATCGTGTCGATAGGATCGATCAGAACCATTCAGCTCAACGATGTCGTGTTCTCATCACTACCACAGGATATCGTCAGCCCGCCCGCCGAGTCGGTCGCGCTGGGACGTGCCCTGTTCTGGGATCCGGTGTTGTCCGGCGACCAGGACGTCGCCTGCGCGACCTGTCACTTGCCCGAATTTGGCTATAGCGACGGGCGTGCCCGTTCGATCGGTGCAGGCGGTGTCGGCGCGGGCCCGAATCGCACCGCCGGCCAGATCGGGCTCGTTTCGCGCAACGCGCAGAGCGTGCTCAACACGGTCTGGAATGGCATCGGCGAACTGGGACTTTTCGATCCCGACACCGCACCCATGTTCTGGGATGCACGCACGCGCAGTCTGGCAAGCCAGGCGTTCGAGCCGATTCGATCCAGGGTCGAGATGCGCGGCGATAACTTCTCTGAAGATGCGATAGATGCCGAAGTATTGAGCAGGCTCAATAGCAATGCCGAGTACCAGACACTGTTCGAGCAGGCCTACGGCACACCGCAGGTCACGCTCGAACGCATCGGACAGGCACTGGCAGATTTTCAAAGTACGCTGATCGCCAACAACTCACCCTACGATCAATACCTGCGAGGCGACACCAACGCCATGACCAACGCGCAGTTGAACGGGATGGCAGAGTTTGCCGAAAACGGCTGCTCCGAATGTCATAGTGGCCCGATGTTCTCCGATTTTGAAACGCACGTATTGGGTGTTGCCGAAGCACCGGGGCTGGATGCACCCGACAGCGGCGATGGCAACTTTGGATTTCGTACACCCTCACTGCGACAACTCGCGTTTACTGCACCCTACTTTCACGGCGGCCAGGAAAATCAACTCGACGACGCGATCGATTTCTATGACAACAACAACTCGGACAATCCCAATGTACCCGACAATCAACTGGACCCCGACTTCGTGGACGTCTCGAATCTCAATAACAATGAGATAAACGCGATTGAGGCATTTCTAAACGCGCTGAACGACGCTGACTTTGACCGTTCCCGTCCCGAGCGCGTACCGAGCGGCTTGCCGGTCGGTGGCAACATCGATCAGTAGCGCGAGAAAAGCTGATGCGACAGCCCGCTGACCATTCAACGACACCATGGTGGTGAACGACACAGCTTGCTACACCACGTTAGGGGATATTGTCGACAGCGGCAACGATGGTGCAGAATTTATCTGGAACTCGACGCTGGTGTTAGACAACTCAGTACTGGTTCGCTACACCGTCGAGTAGCTCGTAGCGGCCTGGCCCGAGAAAAGGTGCCAGGCTGTCGGTATCGGGATAATCCGGCTATTGCCGGGCAAACCAATACTCCATCAGCATCGCCTGATCTTCGGCACCGTAACCGGCGCTTGTCATGAAGCGGTGCAATTCGGCGCACAAGGCGGTCATCGGCATCGCCGTACCGGTGGTGCGAGCCAGCGCCTGCACAGCATCCAGATCCTTGACCATGTTGTCGATTCGTCCGGTTGGTGTGTAGTCCCGATTGGCGTAACGCGGCAGGTACTCCTGCAACAGCGCAGAGTCGGCACGGCCGCCGGCAAGCGCGGCCGGAATTTTTTCGGCCGCCACACCGGCATCCTCGGCAAGTTTTGTCGCCTCTGCAATCGCGACAAACCCCAATCCACACAATACCTGGTTGATCAGCTTGGTGGTCTGTCCGGCACCCGAGGGCCCCATGTGCGTGGCGTTTGCCGCCAACGCAGATAAAAATTTTACGGCGCGCTGACACGCGGCATCGGCACCACCGAGCATCAGCGTCAGCTCGCCGGTCAAGGCCTTGGGTGCCCCACCCGACAGCGGACTGTCAACCCAGTGCAGTGATTGTTCGGCCGCACGACTGGCAAGCGCCCGGGTGGCGTCTGGCGCAATCGAAGACATATCGACAATCAACGTGTCACTTGCCGCCGACTCGGCCACACCTGAAGCGCCGAACACTGCACGCTCAACGATGGCGGCGTTGTTAAGACTGAGCACCACGACTGATGCATCGCGGGTCGCAGCCGATGCAGACTCGGCCCCACGTGCACCCAACTCGACCAATGCCTGAACTTTGGCCTGATCGAGATCGAAAACCACGAGTTCATGGTCGGTGGCCAGCAGACGAGTACCGATCGCATTGCCCATCACGCCTGCACCGATGAGTGCGACTTTTTTATCCATAACGGCTTGTCCGGTGAGTGTTCAAACTACAAAGACGCGGTGATTCCACCGTCGACATACAGCGTGTGTCCGTTGACAAAACTCGAGGCTGCAGAGGATAAAAACACTGCCGCACCGACGAGCTCTTCCACCTTGCCCCAACGTCCCGCCGGCGTGCGCTTTTCGAGCCAGGCCGAAAAATCTGCATCGGCCACCAATGCGGCATTCAGCGGCGTATCGAAATAGCCGGGCGCAATGGCATTGCACTGCAGGCCGTGACGCGCCCAGTCGGTCGCCATGCCTTTGGTTAAATTGCCCACCGCTCCTTTGGTGGCCGTGTAGGGTGCAATGCTGGGTCTGGCGAGCGACGTCTGCACGCTGGCGATGTTGATCACCTTGCCCTCGCCGCGTGCGATCATATGGCGCGCAGTCGCCTGAGAGACATGAAACACGCTGGCGACATTGGTTTGCAGCAGTTTTTCGAAGGCATCGGCGGCAAAGTCTTCAAGCGGTGAACGGTGCTGCATGCCGGCGTTGTTGATCAGTATATCGATGTGGTGCCCCCCGGCTTCGAGATCATCAATCGCTGTGCGAACCGCCTGGTGGTCGGTGACGTCGAAGGCCGCTGTGATCACGTTGTACCCACTGTCGCGCAGTGCAGTGGCTGCCCGATCGAGTTTGCCCTGATCCCTGCCGTTGAGAATGATGTCTGCCCCGGCGGCGCCGAGTCCACGAGCCAGTGCCAGCCCGATGCCCTGCGACGAGCCAGACACCAGCGCGGTTTTACCTGTAAGACTGAAAAGGTCCATGGATTCTCGATTGATGGTTTTTAAGCAGGCGGTGAGCACTGCCACAAGTGGGCCACAGTGTGACACGGCGGGATACAACGACTTGATCGAACCACTATGTTACCGGTAACATCTTTTTATTTCCAGCCCTTCGAGCCAAACATGAAGCCAGTCATACTGCAATTGGGTGCACTGCCCGAGTGGGATCAGCAACCGCTTTGCGAGGCCTACGAGGTTCTGCCGTATTTTCGTGCTGAAAACAAATCCGCGATGCTGCAACAGCACGGTGCGCGGGTTGACGCCATTGTCACAAGGGGCGAAATCGGCGCTGATGCGACGATGATCGACGCCTGCCCCGGGTTGCAGCTAATAGCGGTTTATGGCGTGGGGTTCGATGCAGTAGCCATCAGCCGCTGCGCCGAACGCGGCATTGCCGTGAGCAACACACCCGATGTGCTGACCGGCGATGTCGCAGATCTGGCAGTAGCCATGCTGCTGTGCTCACGCCGCGACATGATCGGCGCGTCGGCGCGTGTGCGGCAGAATCGCTGGCTGTCGGAGGGCAACCATCCATTGGGTACCCGAGTATTCGGTCAGCGCGTCGGCATACTGGGTCTGGGACGGATCGGTTTTGAAATTGCCACCCGACTGGCGGGCTTCAACATGCAAATCCACTATCACGATATCGCGCCAAGACCCGATGCTGCAGACTGGCACTATGTCGACTCCGCTGTCGAACTGGCACAGTGTGTCGACAATCTATTCGTCACACTGGCAGCGTCCGCTGAGACACAGCACGTCGTCAATCGCGAAGTGATCGATGCGCTGGGTCCAAACGGCCTGCTGCTGAATGTATCGCGTGCATCGAATATCGATGAAAACGCCTTGATCACCGCACTGCAGAACGGCACGCTGGGTTCTGCCGCACTGGACGTATTCGAAAACGAACCTGACATCGATCCGCGCTGGCTGGCGCTCGACAACGTGCTGCTGCAACCGCATCACGCATCGGCAACGCAACAGACCCGACAGGCAATGGGCCAGCTTGTGCGAGACAACCTGGCCGCACACTTTGCCGGCAAGCCACTGCCAACACCGGTATTATCCGCTTAACTCATCAGAGGCAATTCAATGCGAGCCATCGTCGCTCACGCCGCAAAAAATCTGCGCGTAGAAGATCGCGAACCCGACTCAGTCAACGCCGGGCAGGTCAGGGTCGCGATCACACGTGGCGGTATCTGCGGTTCAGATCTTCACTACTACAACCACGGCGGCTTTGGCACGGTTCGGCTGCGCGAGCCCATGATCCTCGGCCATGAGGTCGCGGGCACAATCACCGAGATCGCTAGCGATGTTAAAAACCTTCACCCTGGCCAGCCGGTGGCGATCTCACCGTCGCGCCCTTGCGGCAATTGCCACTATTGCCTGCAGGGATCGCCCAACCACTGCATGGACATGCGCTTCTACGGATCGGCCATGCCCTACCCACACATCCAGGGCGCGTTTCGCGAAACTCTGATCGCCAATGCCAGCCAGTGTGCCATCACCGAGGGGCTGACTGCCGCTGAAGCGGCAATGGCTGAACCGCTGGCCGTAACGATTCACGCAGCCGGGCAAGCCGGTAGTCTCGCGGGCAAAAAAGTGCTGGTCACGGGCTGTGGCCCGATTGGGCTTTTGTGTGTGCTGGTGGCCCGAAGCTGTGGTGCGGTCACCGTCGTCTCCACCGATCTTGCCGATTTTCCGTTACAAACCGCCACCGCGATCGGCGCGGATCAGGCAATCAACGCAAGCGATGAGGGATATCTATCGGGCTTCGAGGATCACAAAGGTTATTTCGATGTGTTGTTTGAATGCACTGGCGCTGCTGCCGCGCTGGCCAGCGCGATACCAGCCATCAAACCACGTGGCGTCATCGTGCAACTGGGCCTGGGCGGCGATATGACACTACCGGTGCAGGCTATGACGGCAAAGGAGTTACAGCTGCGCGGTTCGTTTCGGTTTCACGACGAATTTTTCACAGGCGTTGAATGGATGCGACGCGGCCAGATCGATGTCAAACCACTGGTCACCCACACTTTGCCAATGAACGACGCCATCGCCGCCTTCGAACTCGCATCAGATCGCACACAGGCGCTGAAAGTCCATCTGGATTTCAGTGGCTGACCGGTCTCGCCATATCGGGTAGATGAATACGGGGCCGCGATGCGGCCCGGACAGACAGACAACCTCGAATTGCGCGTGACAGCGCTTATCCACTTATCGATTCATCGAAACATCCGCCGTCGCAGCCCAGGCCACAGCAGCATCAACACCCCTACCCCGGGGCATGACTAAAAATCTAGATGTTTCGACGCCAACTACAGACAAACTTTGTGTCAATTACGGATTGCTCGATCTGCACAGTAGTAAAAAAACTAATTCGAGACTCGACAGGAAGCTACACCATTCCATCCCCAGCCATCATTCAAAGGTACAGTATCCACACAATCTGACACCACCGTTGAGCCACCCTCGATTCGGCATGACGTACTTCCGTTCCACCCCCAGCCATCACCCACCGGATCGGTGTCGATACAGGTACCATCAAATTGCGGCGTCGTCGTGACGCCCGTTGGAATAAACGACGCACGCGGATTAATGGGTCTGCATCGGGTGTAGGAATTGTTTGTAGTCCAGATTCGAACAAGTGGCGTCACGTCGCCGGCATTTATCTCGTCTGCTGTGATTTCTACCCATGGTGTCTCGCCCAGGGTTGTGGGGCCTGAATAAATGCCGTTGTCCAGACTCCACTGATACGATTCATTGACCAAAAAACTCGATGGGTGTTGTCTGGTCACAGTCCCTGTGAAGGGTGCGACGCTCGCCACCGGGCTAAATTCCATCAGGTTTTCAAGATGAAAACTGGTGTATTCGGATCCATTAAAATAGAAGTCGCCACAGGCGATGGCGGGTTCAAAGTCGGCGGCACCCCAGATCGCTCTGGTGAGGACGACGGGCTGCCCGGTTTCCTGATTGATAAACTCAGGCGCGGTGTCTGATACTGAAGTAACACGACACGATTGATTGTTTTCCCAGCCAAAGCCATCCCCGTCAGGATCGGAAGCTGCAGAACTACAAACACTCAGCGATTGAGCATGCGCCGATTGGGATAGCGGTAGTAACAACAGGAGGGTAGTGAGTCTGAAATGCATGATTAAACCGTAGATAATTCGCATTATATGTCATGACATTATATGGACTAGCAATATATGTCAACGCCTTGCTGGTAAAAGACATTTAACTCTGGCATTGATCACTCAACCACATAGTGGGCTCGTTCAGATTCTCCGGCTCAACAACTGGCACAGCCGTTAGCATTGAGATAGACGGAATACAAGGATGTTGTGCCGCAGATAAAAAGCCGGTTGAGTTTCGGGCCGCCAAAGCAGACGTTGGCGACAAATTCGGGGATGTTGATTTTTCCCAGCAGCTGTCCATCAGACGAAAGACAGTGCACACCATCTGCTGCAGACGTCCAGATTCGATTGTCGCGATCGATGCGAAAGCCGTCGAAAAATCCGTTGTCGCACTCGGCAATGACTTCGCCACCTTTTAGCGATCCATCGGCATTAACCTGATGGCGCCGAATATGTGCGGGACCGCCCGGTTGGTGGGTGCCACCGGTATCAGCGATACATAACGCAGATTCATCTGCCGAAAACGCCAGCCCGTTCGGCTTGATGTAGTCGTCGGCTACACAGTTCACATCGCCGCTGTCAGGATCGATGCGGTAGACGTGACAGGCACCGATTTCACTCGTGGCCCGATCGCCCTCGTAGTCCATCATGATGCCGTAGGACGGATCGGTAAACCAGATACTGCCATCTGACTTGCAGACGACATCGTTTGGCGAGTTGAGTCGTTTGTTGTCGAAGCGGTCGGCCAGCACGGTCACACTGCCATCGTGCTCAGTGCGGGTCACGCGACGGGTGAGATGCTCGCAACTGATCAGCCTGCCCTGCTTGTCCACGGTATTGCCATTCGAGTTATTCGACGGCTGGCGAAAGACCGAAACATGACCGTCGGTTTCGTCCCAACGCATGATTCGATTGTTGGGGATGTCGGACCAGACAAGATAGCGACCCGCCGCAAACCATGCTGGCCCTTCAGCCCAGCGGCTGCCGATCCATAGACGCTCTACTCGGGCGTGACCAATCAGGCAATCTGCAAACGCCTGATCGACAACTTCAAAGCCGGTCCCTTCGATCACGCCGTACATATTTGATTCCTGTGGGCCAAAGTGATTCTGTTTGCAAAAAAACGCATATTGTCGTCCGATTGATGCGCTAGCGGACCGGTCTGCGCGAATCGACTGGTTTGTCGCTTAGCCTGCGCATACCCCATCCGGCCGGTGGCATATTGTTACCCGGGTGCCTGGAATCAGGCCCCCAGATTGCCTGGTAGGTGTCAATCGCAAAACCTTTACGCTGCAGCATGATAAATGCAATCGCCAGCAACGACCACCACAGTGTTATCGCGATGCACATCCAGCGCGGCGCATTGACCTGCCACAGTCCAACAGAAATAGCCGCCATCGACATCGCCAGCAGCCCGTAACCAAGACTCTTGTGCATCAGTTCGAACAACCGGCGTCGCAGATTCATGTCGTAGTGATCGCCAGCCAGATTTCCATTCGATTGTGGTGCGGTCGGGCCACCCTTGCTACCACGAAAAAAACCGAGCGCTACCTGAACGATCGCAAGCGACAGGACGGTGTAGCCGATGCGCGCATGGAGGCTTTGAAATTCCAGCGTGTAGACAAACACCAACGCTATGAATGAGCACACCACGGCGAGACTTTGCCCCACCCAGTGCGTGCGCCACCAGAGCTGACTATCCAGTTGGCGCGGCCAGTCCTGAGTGGGCAATACTTTGAAGAAACGCGCGATCAGTACCGACATCGGCGCGAGCACACCCCAGGCAACAAACATCAGCCTGGCATGCCACTGTTGAGCCTCGGTCAGTTGATGTGCACGATCGGAGATCAACGGCTGTAAGAGCCATTCCCACATTTGCGCTCAGCCCTTTACGGCACCGGCGGTCATGCCAGTAATAATCTGGCGAGAGGCAAACAGAGTGAAGATAATCGGCGGTATCGCGAGCAACATGCCGGTCGCCATAATTACCCCCCACTCAACGTTGAATTCGGACATGTTGTTGACGATCAGAATGGGCACCGTTTTGGTGTCTCTGTCCGACAGCGCCGAGGCGAGCAGGTACTCATTCCAGGCAATGCGAAAGGTGAATATGGCCGCCGCTGCGAGCCCGGGTTTGATCAGCGGCAACACCACCTTGAAAAAGACCTGAAACGGGCCAGCGCCATCCATTCGGGCGGCCTCTTCCAGTTGTCTTGGCACCTGCACGATAAAGCTTTGCAAAATCCAGATCACGAAGGGCAGATTCATCGCGATGTAGATCAGAATGATGCCCGAGTGCGTACCGGCCAGACAGACATCGCCGCGACCGCCGAAGTTGTCTCGAATCAATGAACCCAGCCAACTGGCTTTGTCGATACAGAATTCGTTGTTCCACAGACCGAAAACCGGCACCAGCAACACAGCCGGCGGCACCATGCGCACCATCAGCGTGGTGCCGGATACGGTATCTCTGCCCATGAAGCGAAAGCGCACCAGCGCGTAGGCGGCCATGCAGCCAATGACCAGAGTCAAAACGGTAGAAACCAACGCGATGATCAGTGAATTGATAAACGCACCGCCAAATTTCAGTGAGCAGAAATCCAGGTGATCCAGCTCATAGGGCAACACATCACACAGTGCAGTTTCGTAGTTTTGAATCGTCGGCAGGAACAACAGGCCGGAGGTACCGGAGATGATATCGACATCGAGCTTAAATGAATTGATGAACATCAACGCGATCGGCCCGACCGACATGATGATCAGCATCACCAGCAACGCATAGAACGCCGGATGTTGTTTGTCGTTCTGTGCTGCCATCACACGTCCTCCGCGGCTATTCTCTGCGCTCTGATGGCACGAATTTCCTGAATCTTGTTGTAGGCCAGCATTGCAATGGTCAGCAGTAACAGCAGCATGAGCAGGTAGTTCGACATGGCCGCCGCAACGCCCAGCTCTCTGAATTCAGTGGCGGTTCTTGATATTCTCAACGCCAGTATTTCGGTGGACAGACCCGGTCCGCCCTCAGTCATAACCAGTATCACCTCGAGCACCTTGAACGCGTCGATCAATCGCAACAGACAGGTGACGATTAACACCGGCATCATCAGTGGCAATTTGATATGAACAATCTGTTGCCAACCGGTGGCGCCGTCGATACGGGCGGCCTCCAGTGCCGAGCGCGGTAACGATTGCAATGCCGCCAGCGACAAGATGAAAATAAACGGCGTCCATTGCCAGATATCGGCGATGATCACCGACAACAGCGCATACTTGCCCAGCCAGTCGACCGATCCGAGCCCCACCGACTCAAGCGATCGATTGAACAGCCCCACTGACGGGTGGTACATGTAACGCCACATTAGTCCGACGACGACAGGTGCAATCATCATCGGCAATATGAACAGTGTTCGCAGCACCGACATGCCGCGAAGTTTTCGATCCAGCAGCAGCGCCAGCCCCACGCCGAGAACCATCTCGACCGACACAACCGAGATAGCAAACTTCAGCGTGACGGTGAGACTTTCGCGAAAGCTCTCGTCCTGCCACAAATAGAAGTAGTTGGACAGGCCAACAAATTCTGTTTCCCCCAATGTCTGACTCGGATCCCAGTCGCGAAAGCTGCCGTAGATCATGTAGCCAAGCGGGTACATCAATGCCAACGCCATGATGACAAAGGCAGGTGCCAGAAAAATGTATGGCGTAAGCCTGTTGAGCATGACGTTTGTCATAGGGACATTCCGCGGGAAGTCTTAAGTTCTGACAAGGCGAAAATTCTGGTTGCCGGACAGCCAATCAGTCAGGGCGCAGCGCCCTGACTGATCGATTCAGGCTACTTCCAGGTATAGTAGCCGGCTTCTTCCATGATGCCTTTGGTGCGTGCAGCCACACCATCGAGTGCTTCCTGAATATCGAGATCTTCAGTCAGTACCTTTGACAGCGTGGTACCCAGATCGGCGTTGATCTTGCCCCATACCGGTATGATCGGGCGCCAGTCAGGGTCAGCGTGCTTGAGTGCCTCGCCAAAGGTTTTCATGTGCGGGTACTTGCCATTGACGTCGGCATCTTCGTGGGTGGAGAAACGCGACGGGTTGCCACCGGCCATTGCGACGAGCTTGTCGCCCTTTTTAGATGTCAGCCATTGCATTAACAAAAAGGCGGCTTCTTTGTTCTCGGCGTTTTTGGGAATGCCGATACCAAAACCACCGGTCTGGCTGCCGCGGCGCTCACCCATCGGATGCATCGCCCAGCCCACTTTGCCTACGACTTTAGATTTACCCGGATCATCGATCTGACCTGCCACCACGGTGGTGTCGAGAAACATCGCGGTGTCACCATTCAGGAAGGAACCGAGCGCCTCGCCAAAACCGAAACTGCTCGCACCCTTGGGGCCACAGTCGACAATAGACTTCAGTGCATTCGCCGCCTTGACACCCGCTTCGTTATTGACGATCGGGTTCCACTGATCATCGAATATACGCCCGCCCAGCGGCGCCAGATGCAACAGAAATGCATGGCTCGCGTGATGACCTGACGCCGCACGTGAACTCAGGCCGCCCATTCCCGGCTCGAGTTCTGGAATCCTGCAGGCGATGTCCAGCATTTCGTCGTAGGTTTCCGGTACTTTCAGGCCGTGCTTGTCGAAGATATCTTTGCGATAGCCGAGGATCGAAGTCTCGGAGCCATAGGGTATGCCAAACAGCGATCCGGTCTTGCCCTGCAGGTAACCCTTAGAGCCACCGGCGAAACCGATGTTGTAGACGTAACCATCGATCAGGTCGTCCGCGTCGTAGGACGGGTCGGACAGTTTCGGGTTCATGAAATAGCGCGCAAGATTTTCAAGCTGATCCGCGTAGACGTAGTCAGCTTTTGAAAAAACGACATAGGCGATCAAATCGTAGTCGCCCTCGTCCTGACCCAGTTCAAGGGTCTGGCGCTCACGCATCTTCAGATACGGTAGCTGATCGACCTCGACCTCAATGCCAGTTTCCTTTGTAAACTCAGGCAGGATTTTCATCACCGCGTTGTAGTGCGGGTGAGCCGGGAAATTGACAATCAGTGTGGTGCCGGCGTAGTCATCATAGGGTCCCGCGACGACGGTGTTGCCCACGGCAGTCGTTGCGAGCACGACAGCCGCAAGCGTTGCTTTAAGCGTTTGCAATGGTTTGCGCATATCCCCTCCAGGGTGGTTGCAGATAAAGCAGACGAGTTAAAAAACAGCTCGTTCGGTAGTCGGGTCGAACAGGTGTATATCTGCCATATCGACCCTGAATTTAAGCGTTTCGCCCAACGCGATGGGTGTATCGGATTTCAACTCAACCATGATCTTCTCGCCACTGCAGTCACAAATCAAAACCGACTGAGCGCCGATGTACTCAGCGATTGATACATGCAGTTCTATGGAGTCTGCCGCTACCGGATCGAAGATCAGATCGGATGGCCGAATGCCCAGTGTGATCGAGCGGCCTGCATCGGCCGACTGAAAACGCGCGAGACGCTGCGTCATTGACTGATCACAACGCAGCGAAAAACCGTTGCCACGAAAGAAAGTACTGTCTGACTCGGTTTCGATTCGTGCCTGCAGAAAATTCATCGGTGGCGTGCCGAGAAATCCAGCAACAAATTTGTTGGCCGGACGCTTGAACAGTTCTTCCGGTGTGCCCTGCTGCTGAATGTAACCGCCGTGCATGACGACGATTCGGTCGGCGAGCGTCATGGCTTCTATTTGGTCGTGGGTGACATAAATCATGTTCTTGCGCACACGCTGACGCATCATCGCGAGCTCGGCGCGCATTTGGGTACGCAGTTTGGCGTCGAGATTGGACAGCGGCTCATCGAAAAGAAAAGTCGAGCTGTCACGTGTCAGCGCACGCCCCATGGCCACACGCTGGCGTTGACCGCCGGATAACTCAGCAGGTTTACGCGCCAGATAATCGGTGAGGCCGAGCATCTGCGCCACGTCATTCACTTTTTGCTCGATTTCGCGCTTGGGTCGTTTTTGCAGTCGCAGTGCAAACGACATGTTCTTCGCGACATTCATGTGCGGGTACAGCGCATAGTCCTGAAACACCATGGCCAGATCGCGATCTTTTGGCTCGAGATGGCTGATCGGTCTGCCATCGATATAGATCTCGCCCGAGGAGACATTCTCAAGCCCGGCAATCATTCGCAATGTCGTGGATTTGCCGCAACCAGAAGGTCCGACCAGCACGGTGAACTCAGCATCCTCCATGGCCAGATCGATGCCGTGAAGCACTTCAACCTTGCCGTATCGCTTCGTTAGTTGCTGCAGTTCTATTGATGGCATCGACGGGTTCCGGATAGGAAAAACACTGCTTTTGAAGTATTGTTACCGGTAACATTTCGAGCTGACTATATCTCGACCCATGAGTGCTTGCAAGAAAAACATTGCGATTACCAGAGCCGCAGCTGTGGAGCCGCTGCAGGTTTGTTGGCGATGTCATTACGGTCAGCATGTTCGCGTCAACAGCGACGCGTATCACGCGATCAATCGCTTTTAGTGCTGTCCCGAAAGCTCAAGCGCACATCGACCTCGATATGGCGTGGTATGCGAGCTTGATCGCCGTCATCGACCAAAAGCCTGCGAATCAGCTCGCCGGTCTGGCGTCCAATCCCGCGGGCATCGACTTCAACCGTCGATAAGGTGGGCGAGGAAAATCTGGATACTTCAAAGTTACCAAAGCCGACAACGGCTATGTCTTCCGGCACGCGAATGGCTCGCGATTTCAGCGCCGACAGCACGCCAAAGGCCGGTGCATCCGATACACAGAAGATGCAATCGGCATCGGCGAAATGATCCTGCAGTTGCGTAGCGATGTGAAATCCGTCCTGAATGGAGATCGGTGGTTTGCCATAGCGCACCATACGATGTGCGGACAAACCGGCCGCATTCATCGCATCTTCGAAACCGGCGCGACGCGCGGCACCGCGGGTCCAGGCATCTTCGCTTTCGCTGACAAAGGCGATGCGACGGTAGCCCCGTTCGATTAGAGCCGAGGTCATTTTCTGCGCCGCCTGAAAGTTCGAGAAACCCACGGTGTAGCCGACCGGTCGCGGCGGGACTTCCCATTGTTCAATGACCGGCACACTGGCCTGCTTCAGCAGTTTGACGGTTCTAGGCGTGTGGCCATCGAACGGCAGCACAATGACTTCCGGGCGACGCTTAAGCATACCCTCGATCAGACGCTCTTCGCGCTCGGCCGAGTAGTCAGTGTGGCCGAGCAACATCTGCAAACCGATGGGTTCAAGCTGTTCATTGAGCGCCTGAACCGACTCGGCAAAGTGCAGATTGTTCAGAGATGGAACCAACGTTGCGACAAAACCCGACCGGCGCGTGGACAGGGTGCCAGCAGATTGATCCGGCACGTAGTTGAGTTTGCGCACGATTTTTAAAATACGCGCGCGGGTCTCATCCGATACCGGTCCGTCACTGCGCAGCGCGCGCGAGACGGTCATACGCGACACGCCAGCGGCACGCGCCACGTCTTCCATGGTAATTTGCGTGACGCTCTTGTTGGCGGGCGTTTTATTGCGAGACACGGGCGGACGATTTTAGTCGATGAACATGGACAAGCGTTTGCGCATCCCGATTCAGGTGGCGTTGCGATCGCCGGCAGACACCAGCAGACGTATCCCGCTGACGGCGACCACGGTTGCGTGGCTGCCGGCGGCGAGGGTCTGTTGATCGCCCTCGGCCAGATCAGCCGGCCAGTCACTGCCGGACCAGAACACTTTGCCCGGTTGATTCGGACCGATGGCGTTGACCACTTTCACCCGTTGTCCGATCGCGTTGTTATCTTCAAGGCCGGTGGGTTGCGCCTGCCAGCGCCGCAGCGGTTGCAGCAGCAGCCCCGTCACGGCGAGACTGGCAACCACAAAAACCGCCAGCAACGTCGGCAAGCCGCTGCCCGGTGCCAGCCATGCCCACAGCGCCGCGACCAGCGAACCGACGCCGATAAAAAACAGCCAGAAACTTGAGAACTGAAAAATGACCAGTTCCAGCGCCAGTAGTACAACGCCCAGAATCAGGAAAAAAAGAAACGGCGATAAGGTGGCCACCGCTACCCTCCCCGACTGTTTTTGGCGGCCTCGGCCTGCTGCCTGAGCACGTCGAAGGCGGAAAACGCTTTGCCAACCGTCGAGGCGATATCGCTGCTGTCACCCGGTATCAGTGCCACAGTGCCATCGCGCGCGAGTTGCTCGAAGGCGGTGATGTATTGTTCGGACAGTTGTTGCGCCACCGCTGCGGTGCCACCGTCTTCGTTGATGGCTGCAGAGATCTGGCGAATGGCTTCGGCGCGTGCGCCAGCCTCGATGGTCAATGACTCTGCAGTACCCTGCGCGCGCAATACCTGGGCCTGGCGATCGCCCTCGGCGCGGTTGATTTGCGCCTGACGATAACCCTCTGATGTGGTCACCGCCACGCGCCGCTCGCGCTCTGCCCCCATTTGTTTTTCCATTTCTTCAAGAATGGTGGCCGGTGGCGTGATGTCCTTGACCTCGTAGCGCAGTACCTTGGTGCCCCAGACTTCAGATGCCTCATCGATTGCCTGTGTGACGCGCGCGTTGATGTTCTCACGCGATTCGAATGTATCGTCGAGCGAGAGTTTGCCGATCTCGGCACGCATGGACGTCTGCGCCAGTTGGGTGATCGCAAAGCGCAGGTTTTCAACGCCGTACGACGCTGAGCGTGGATCCATGATTTTGATGTACAGCACGCCGTCAATGCCGAGTGCAACGTTGTCGCGGGTGATCGCCTGCTGCGACGGTACGTCGACGGCGAATTCCTTCAGCGAGTGTTTGTAGGCCGCCCGCTCGATAAAGGGCACCAGAAAATGCATGCCGGCCAGCAGGGTTCGGTTGTAGCGGCCCAAACGCTCGACCACCAGCGCCTCGTTCTGCGGCACGATGCGGATGATCGATCGCAGGATGAAGATCAGCAAAATCGCGCCGCCGATCCAGATCGCCAGATTCATCGATTCGAGAATATTGGTATCGCCCATCAGTGTGGACTCCTGTTCATTGATTACCCAGAGAAATGCCGCTGCCACCAGCAACAGCGGAAACCACGGACGTCGTTTGGTCTGACGCCCGCCAAGGTAGCCCTTGACGCGCCTGAAGACTTCATCGAGCTCCGGCGGTGCCTGTTGGCTAGCCACGCGGTGGTCTGGCCATTTTGGTCAATCGGCTGTTCATTCGATCATTCGTCCAACGGCAGCAAAACGTACAAGCTACCGGATTGTTTCATCTCGCCGGCGAGCAGCTCGGCGCGCTCACCAGCGCCAAAAAATACGTCGGCTCGCACCGGGCCACTGATGGCACCGCCGGTGTCCTGAGCCATCATCATACGCTGATACGGCGAACCATCCGGCAAAGTGGTGTCGATCCAAACCGGAGAGCCCAGCGCAATAACGTTGCGATCCACAGCAATACTGCGGCCGGCCGTCAGCGGCACATTCAGCGACCCGCGCGGCCCGTCGTCTACCTTTTCACGCAACTCAAAAAAAACATAACTGGGATTGGCATTCAAAACGCTGTCGGCGCGCTCGGGATTCTGGCGCAACCAGCTCCTGATGGTAAACAGGCTGACGTCTGCCAGCGCGAGCTCCCCCATCTCGACCAGTTTCTTGCCGACGGCAAAATAGGGATGGCCATTTTGATTGGCGTAGCCGATGCCGATCTGCTCGCCGTCGGCCAGGGCGATCCGCGCCGAACCCTGAATTTGTGCAAAGAACGAATCGTGTGGATCGTCGAGCCAAAGAATTTCCTGACCGTGCAGGGGCTGCTCCCCGGTGTCGATCTCGGCACGCGACCAGTAGGGCACCAGCCGATCGCCGACCAGTCTGCCGCGCAATCGCATGCCCTTGAGTTGCGGGTAGAGCTCGGCCAGATCCACAGTGATCATGTCTTCGGGCGGCCCGTATACCGGATAGCGATACTGCTGATCCGGTGTGCGGCTGCCGCGAAGAATCGGCTCGTAGTAGCCGGTAATCAGCCCCTCGCGGGTGTTATTCAGCCCGTGCACGCGATGGGGGCGAAAATGCGTTTGATAGAAATTCCGCACCTGCTTTGCGCTGGGACTGGTCATGCGCTGCACCGTCTCGCACAGTCGCGGCCACGGGCCGCCCTTGCCCGACATGCGCGGGCATTGCGCCTGCATCGCGGGCCAGTGTTGCAAAAGATCATCAGCCACATAGCCTGGCAGATCCCGCCAGGCCACCGCCTCGCCAATGCCGGGCTTGCGATCGCGAAAAAAGTCGCAGCCCGCACACGCCAGTACCAGGGTGGCGAGCAACAGCAGGCGGCAAGCCCTGTTGCCAGATCGAGTGTTCAACGGCATAAATTCGTTCTGTTTCGATCTGACCAGTGTACCTCTCGTTGCCGGGTGTTGTACTGACACCTCATCAACGATCCGGCACCGTCGCAGCGACGCAACGGATTCGCTCAGGCGGGCTTGCCGGACGGTACGGGCAGTGCCGGGGTATCTGCCGGTGCACGGCTGACGATGCTGCGCCGATACTGCATCGGGATGGTGATCCGCACGATCAGGCCCGACTCGGGGTGGTTGTCTGCGGTAATCGAGCCGTTGTGCGCCATCACCACACCGCGGGTGATGGCCAGCCCCACTCCATGCCCGCCGGTGTCGCAGTCACGCGCATCTTCGCAGCGAAAAAACGCATCGAACACGCGTTTGAGATTAGCCTCCGGAACCCCGGGGCCGCGATCGCGCACGGTGATGTCGACTTCGTCGCCATGCCGGCTGGCGGCGATGGTGACCGGGGTGTGGTTCGGGGTGTGTCGCATCGCATTGCGCAGCACATTCTCAATCGCACTTTGCAGTTGCCCGCGATTGCCATCGAGCACGATCGGCTGGGGCGCCCTGACCTCGACGGACTTGCCGTCGCCGGCGAATTCAAACTCCGCATCCGCGGCCAGTTGCGCCAGCATGTGTGGCAGATCGAACGGTTCGGTCTCAAGCTTTTCGGTGCCGCTCTCGAGTTTGGTCAACGCCATGACCTGACCAATCAGCGCATCCAGACGCTGAATCTCGGTGTGGATGCGCTGCAGCGGTAACTCGGCGCCATCGCTGATATCTTCGGCCAGTGTCGCCGCCACCTGCATGCGCGCCAGCGGCGTGCGCAGTTCGTGCGAGATATCCCGCATCAGTCGACGTTGCGCCTCGATGGTGGAGTCGAGCCGTTCGGCCATCGAGTTGAATTCGCGCCCCAGCTCGCCCACGACATCCTTGCGGCAGGCCACGAGCCCGGTCACGCGGGTATCCAGCTCGCCGCCGGCGAAGCGACGCACGGCGCGCTGCAAACGGCGCAACGGGCGGGTGATGAAGCCGGCAATCAACAGACTGGTGGCGGCGATAGCGATCAGAAAGAACATCAGGCGCTGGAACGGACTGGGCAGATTGTCCTTCGGCGGGCGCACGTCATAGGCGGCGATAAAGTGATAGCGACGGCCGTCTTCTGCTTCGAGCTCAATGCTGTGGACGTGGCGGTTACCGGTCGCCTCGGACGGGCTGATATAGGCCGGATA
>CAZYDV010000066.1:0-21018 GCA_964646405.1 uncultured Granulosicoccaceae bacterium
ATTCGCTGTGGGCGATCTGGCCGGCCTCGATATTGGCTGGGCCACGCGCAAGCGCCGTGCACCCACCCGCGACCCGCGCGAACGCTACGTCACCGTGGCCGATCAGGTTTGTGAGCAGGGCTGGTACGGGCAGAAGACCGGCAAGGGGTTCTACCTGCACGAAGGGGCGCGGCCACAACCCAACCCCGAAGTCATCAATATCCTCAACAGCGAACGCGAGCGACTGGGTATCGAACCACAGAACTTCAGTAATCAGCAAATCATCGATCGCTATCTGGCCGCGATGATCAATGAGGCGGCCAATGTGGTGCAGGAAGGTATTGCGCTGCGACCGCTGGACGTCGATATTACCGCGATCTACGGTTACGGCTTTCCGCGCTGGCGCGGGGGCCCGATGCAATACGCCGACACCATTGGCCTGGACCGCGTGCTGGCAGATATCAGGCGTTTTGCCGAGGAAGACGACTACTTCTGGCAGCCAGCTGATCTGCTGGTCGAACTGGCCGGCAAGGGACAAACCTTTGCCAGTCTGAACGACTGAGCCTGGCCTTAAGAATCTGCCCGTCCGTCGCCTGGGCGGACCTGATATTGCACCGTAAACCGGTTTGTCGATGCGCAAGTCTGTGTGGCTTGCGTGGCCTTCTCCCATCGCGCAACAGACATGTGGCCCGGATCTAGAAAAACGAACTATCGTTCTGACGATGTCGACGAAGACGATCGCATCGCAAGGCTGGCGCGCAAACGCATGGTCAGCGCCGAACTCGAGGACTTTCTGCGCTACCTGCATTCGCCGTGGCACATACTGTGGCGCAATATGTTTGTCGGTCTGGCGCGCGGTCTGGGTGCGGTGTTTGGCGCGACAGTTGTGGTGGGGGTGGCACTGTGGCTTCTGGCAGTGTTTGTCGATCTGCCGCTGGTGGGCAGTTACTTCAACGACCTGCGCGCGCGTGTCAGCGCGATTGCCGAAGAGGCGCGCTACAGCGATGACTTCGTGCGCATGCAACAGACGCTGTACAGTATCGATCAGCGCTTGCAGGAGCAAAACGACCTGTTGCGCACATTGGCAGAACAACAGAAACAGTAACGGTCTGGCCGCTGGCGCCGCTTGCTCGGCAAATGATTTCCCTGCCTTTCGCCACTAGAACTAACGGGTTAAAGTAGGGCGCGCATACCCGCGCTGCCCGCAGGATTTCCGATGTCCGCCGATCACCACGCCAGGCCCGCGAAAGATCCGCTCTTTGCTCCGCTGCGCATCGGTAATCTCGAACTCAAAAACCGCATCATGAGCACCAGCCACGCCAGTGGCATGGGCGACAATGGCATTCCGGATCGGCGCTACCAGCGCTACCATGAAGAGAAGGCTAAAGGCGGGTTGGCTTTAAGCATGTTTGGCGGCTCATCCAATGTGGCGCCCGACTCACCCAGCGTATTCGACCAACTGCGTGTTGACGACGACTGTGTGATTCCGCATTTCCGGAAGTTTGCCGAGCGCATGCACCGCCACGGTGCTGCGTTAATGTGCCAGATCACACATCTGGGTCGTCGCGGCGATGCCACAGTCGAAAACTGGCTGCCAACGGTAGCACCCAGCTCGGTTCGCGAAACACTGCACCGCAGCATTCCGCGTGAAATCGATGATCATGACATTGCACGTATTGTCAAAGCCTTCGGGCAAACGGCCGGGCGCTGCTACGAGGGTGGTCTGGATGGTCTGGAGACTCACGCCGGTGCCCACCTGATTGGCCAGTTCTTCTCACCGGATATCAACCGGCGCACCGACAAATACGGTGGCTCAATCGAAAATCGCGCACGCTTCGCACTGATGGTGCACGAAGAAATTCGCAAACAGGTGGGCGATGGCTTTCTGGTGGGTATTCGCATGTCGATGGAAGAGGGGCGCGGTGGCCTGAATATGGACGACGCATTGCAGATTGCCGCGATCCTGGAGCGCGAAGGTGCGATCGATTTTCTCAATTGCGTGGTCGGGCGCATGGATACCGAACTGGCACTGGCTGAATTTAATATGCCGGGCATGACACAGCCCCTGGCGCCGTTTCTGGACAAACTCAAAGTCGTCAAGCAGGTGGTTTCGGTGCCGGTTTTTCACGCCGCGCGCATTACTGATGTCGCCACCGCGCGCTATGCCATTAGCGAGGGTATCCTCGATATGGTGGCGATGACGCGCGCCCATATCGCCGATCCGCAAATCGTCAACAAGATACGCCGCGGCGAGGAACACCGCATTCGCCCGTGCTTTGGTGCCTCGCACTGCATGCACAAAAAACCCTCGTGTATTCACAATGTCGCCACCGGGCGCGAGACAGAGCTGCCTCAGGTTGTAGAGCCGACGCAGAATAAAGGCCGGCGTGTGGTTGTCGTCGGTGGTGGCCCGGCAGGCCTTGAGGCGGCACGTGTCGCCGCCGAACGCGGCCACGAAGTTACCCTGCTCGAAGCCAGTGATCGCCTCGGTGGCCAACTGCTGTTGGCAGAAAAGGGGACATGGCGGCGCGATATCATCTCGATTGTCAACTGGCGCATTGCAGAGCTTCAACAGCTGAACGTGGATATTCGCTACAACCTGTTCGCCGAGGCCGAAGACATACGGCAATATCAACCAGACATTGTCATCATTGCGACCGGCGGGGTGCCGAATACCGAAGTCGTCAATGGCGCCGAGCATTGTCACTCCAGTTGGGAGCTTCTCGGTGGCGATGTTCAGCCCGCCGATCAGGTACTGGTTTGGGATGGTACCGGCCGGCACGAGGCACCCTCATGCGCCGACTGGCTGGCAGACAAAGGGGCCGCTGTCACGCTTGCCACCATTGATGATCGTCTGGGCGCTGAACTGGGTTACGCAGAGCGTCCGGTGCATCGAAAACGGCTATACCAACAAGGTGTTCAAGTGCTGCACGATCTGGCCCTGCAGTCAGTGGAGCGGCACGGTAACCGCCTGCTGGCAAAGTTGCGCAACGATCTGACCGACGAGATATGCGAGATCGAAACAGAACAGGTAGTCGTTGAGAGCGGCACTCGACCAGCGGATGAACTGTTTCACCACATGCGAGCCGGCTCGGTCAATGATGGCGTCACCGATATCGACGCGCTAATCAATGGACGTGCTCAGCCGTCGGTAGGTACGGAGGGGAAATATGAAGTTTATCGCGTGGGGGATGCGATCAGCAGTCGATCCCTGCATGCTGCTTTGCTGGATGCCTATCGAATCGCTGTCAGGCTGTAGGGTGCTTTGAGGATTGCGGATATCAGGGCGGGCTGAGAGCGCGAGGGCGGCTTGCCGCCGCCCTCGGCTTTACGTTGGTGTGTAGTCAGATCTGAATCGTCTGATTCTTCAAACCACTCATCAATCTCATCGCGCAAATCGAGTTTGCCTCGATGACGCGTGCCCGACACACTTTTTACGTGTGCACCGCCTTTTCGCAAGATTGCGCCGGCGCGGATGACCGGGTTCCTTGGTAGTGGCATGTCGCCCTCCTTCCCCGTTATTAACTTTCAGCCGACACCAAGGGGGTAGTTTCGGCTGTACATCTGTGACGGCATTTCGAACTGAATCTGATGCTGTGGGCAAAGCTCAGTTCCCGTCGGGAATTGCTTTAGTAACGTACCATTTTTCGCGATATTAGCTCTGATGCTAAAGGGGAGCGGGATTTTAGCGTATTGATACCTGCGGTCAAGGTGTGCCGGGTACAACAGTGTGCGGTGTATCACCTTGCAAACCTGGTGGGCACTGGTTTCTGGGCAAATTGGTAATCGATTTGGATCTGGCTATAATGCCAAAGGCCAAAAAATGGCCATTGTGCTGTTTTCAAAAGAATTGGACAGCCGGTAATCGCGAAGTCGATGCAGGGCATAACTCTGCTATTCGATAATGCCGGCAATTTTGTATCGCGTGTGAGCGGTCAATAGCGTGCCAGGATAGATAGTCAGGGCAGCGTCTACTGCCGATCGACGAAAGTTCCAGTGGTGAGGCGGCAACAGCCGTGATAACTTGCCAATTTCACGGAGACTGAAAAATGCAACAAACTTCCCGATCCGCCAAATCGAAACCATTCAGTGACGTCGAATGGCAGGCCCGCGTGGATCTTGCCGCGGCGCACAGGCTGGCGTTCATGCACGACATGCATGAAGGGATTTTTAATCACCTGACGTTGATCGTTCCGGGCAAGCCTGATCGCTACTACCAGATACCGTTTGGAACGCACTGGTCGGAGGCGACGGCTTCCTGTTTTATGGAGGTCAGCTACGACGGTGAACTCATGTTTGGAGAGGGCGAGATCGAGCGATCCTGCCTGTGCATACATGCGCCGATTCACCGTAGACACCCGGAACACGCGACGGCTGTTTTTCATACCCACATGCCGCATGCGAGTGCACTGTCGCGGCTGGAAGATCCGCGTATCAAACCGATTGGTCAAACGGAAGTTATGTTGTCGTCGATGATTGCCTACGATTCGGATTACACCGGCCCGGCGATGGATCCCTCGGAAGGTGATCGTCTGGCTGGCCTCGTCGGCCGCGAAAAAATACTGTTCATGGCCAACCACGGTGTCGTGACGTTTGGCAGTGTGGTCAGCGAGGCTTTCGATTTGCTCTACTACATCGAGCGCGCCGCCCAGGTGCAGTTATATGCGATGTGGACAGGCCAGACATTACAACCCATGAAACCGGAAGCTGAACAGCAGACCCGTAGCTTCAAGGGGCAGACGTTCGAGCGCGGCAAGCCTCATGTGTACCATTTCGATGCATTGAAGCGCATGCTCGATCGTAAAGAGCCCGATTATAAAGACTAGCTCGCAACCTATTCATTGACCTGTTTTCGAGTTAGCGCGAAGGGTTGTTGAACACGCTGGAAAGATCGATCATGTACACGCCACGCATCTTCGAAGTAAAAGATCTCAGCGAATCACTGGCGCTGATTGGCCAGCATGCACTCGGCACGCTGGTCGTCAGCACGGATGACGGATTTGAAGTGAATCATCTCCCTTTTGTAGCCGACATCACCAACGGCAACCAGGTTCGCCTGCGCGCTCACATACCCAGGGCCAACTCGCTCAGCTCGATGTTAGTCGGCGGCAGGAAATGTGTGGTGACTTTCAAAGGGGCAGATGGGTATATCTCTCCCTCCTGGTATGCAACGAAGAAAGAGCATGGCAAAGTTGTGCCCACCTGGAACTATTCTGTCGTTCATGCACATGGAGACATCGAACGGGTGGATGATCGCGATTGGGTGCGGCAGCAGTTGTCGGCACTCACAGCGCAGCATGAATCTGAAAGAGTGGAACCCTGGGCGCTGAATGATGCGCCCGATGACTACCTTGACAAACTGCTCGGTGCACTGGTCGGTTTGCAAGTACTGGTAAGTAGAATCGAGGCGAAGACCAAGGCAAGTCAGAATCAGCCGAAGGCCAATCAGGCGTCGATATTACAAGCCTTGAAAACTGAGCAGCCAGATTCGGATCTGCACAAGCTGGTAGCCGCGGCGCTCGCTGAGCGCGTGTGATTCACGTTTGCCGATATACAGTCTGTTGTGCAAGCAATCGCGTGAACGGCGCCGCGTCCCCATCGGTGGTTTCAAGCTTTTGCCTGATCGAATCTGTCATTTGATTCACTTCCACCAGTGTCAGATGCCGCGGCGCGCCGGAGCTTGCCAGTAGCTGATGCAACGGATGATCCTGTTCAAGCGCTGGCGAGCCCTGCTGTGCACACCAGGCCATCACATCCTGATCGTCTGTCTTTTCATCGAACACATCCAGTGCTATCCACTCGGACTGAATCGCGTGATGCTTGTCCGCAACATTCGACCATTCACAGGTACAAACCAGTGAAACCGGCTGGGTGCGGTAGCCAATCATCTCGCGCGTGAGTGCGTCCTGTCTGGGCTTCAATTGCTTCGGGCTGGGATCGAAAAAGGTTCTGCTGCTGGCGGAGCCGAACAGGGCGATGTAGTTATGATCCTGAACTGAGGTCGATGACTGGACCTTATAGTGTGCCGCCCAGTCGTAGCCCGGGCGGGCAAGCTTTTCATCGATATGGGTATGGTGAAACCAGTCGATGTAGCGATCGTGGTTTTTGTCGGCGATGCCGTAGATCAGTAGCCAGATACCCATTGTTTTCTCTATGGTGTTATGCGCTGGCAGCTTCGCGGCAGCGACGAAACGACGCTACCGTGCGTTCGATGTCGTGATCGTTCGTCATCCACGAACAGATACTCACCCGAATCACACTTTCGTCATTCCAGTTCGATCCACCGACCCAGCAGACGCGATCATCCTGAATGGCCTTAAGCGTGGATTCGGTGAGTTTGTCATCGCCGCAACTGACGACGACCTGATTGAACACCACCTCATTGCGGATATGGAAGCCGGCGTCGGCAAGGCCTTTCGCCAGTTGTAAGGCATGTTGGTGCATGCCGGTGATCATTTCTTCCAGGCCGTCGCGGCCAAGGTATTTTAGTGTGGCCCAGAGTTCCACAGCACGAGCGCGGCGCGACATCTCCGGTGTGTATAGCATGCCGTCGCGATGGTCACTCAGTGTGAGGTAGGCGCCCGAGGCCTGCAGTGAGCTGATCAGCGCATCGCGATCGGTGCACAGGACCACGCCGCTGTCGTAAGGCGTGTTCAGGGTTTTGTGCCCGTCGCCGGAAAAGGAGTGTGCCTGTTGCATGCCGTCGGTCAGGTGTTTTAGCGATCGTGTCGCGCCCGCCCACAAACCAAAAGCGCCATCGACGTGTATCCAGGCTCCGGCTGTGCGTGCGGCGCCGACTATAGTGCCAAAGTCATCGAAAGAGCCCGAGTTGACATTGCCGGCCTGCAGAATGAGTATTGACGACGCATCCAGTGGCGGAATCGTATCCGCGATGATTCGTCCCTGATCATCGGTGTCGACCCACTCGATGTTATCGATGCCAAGCCCTAACACGCCAATAGCTTTCACCACCGCCGCGTGCGTCTGGCGCCCGGTGACAATGCGAATGGCTGGTGCACCGTTAAGACCACAGGCGTTGATGTCCCAGCCCTGTTTTTGCAGAATTCTGTACCGTGCGGCGGCCAGTCCACAGACAATTGCCATCGACGTGCCGCTGACAAAACCCGCTGCGGTACCGGCCGGCAGCTCGAGTAATTCGACCAGCCAGCGTTCGGTGACTTCCTCGATCCGCGATACCACCGGTGACATCAGGTTCAGCGCACAGTTCTGATCCCAGTAGTCGGTTAACGTGCGCGCCGCCATCGCCGCCGGTACCACCCCGCCATTGACGAATCCGAAATAGCGCCCGCCGTTTTGTGCCACTGTCGCTGGCGAGCCGTGCTGGTGGAGTTGTTCGAGTATGGCGCCGGCGTCGCCGCTTTGCTGTGGCAGGCTTTCATCGAAAGCGGCCAGTCCCTGCAAGGCAGCGTCAGTGGGATAGACGGTGCGCTCAGTCGCAGCGTCGGCGTATTCAAAGGCGTGTGTTTGCGCCTGTTGAAACAGCGCTTTCGAGCGTAGCTCAGCCGCCATCTTGTCGTGAATCGTGTCAGACATTGTCCGGCGCCCTTTTACGATTGTGTGTAGTTACTAGACTTTTTTGTAGCGAAAACAGTCGGTGGTGTGATCGTTGACCATACCCACGCCCTGCATAAACGCATAACAAATGGTGCTGCCGATAAACTTGAAGCCGCGCTTTTTCAAATCCTTGCTCATGGTGTCGCTGATGTCGGTTTTACCGGGCACCTGTTTGGACGTCTTCCATTTGTTGACGATCGGCTTGCCATCGACAAACTGCCAGATGTAGTCGTTGAAGCTGCCGTATTCCTCCTGTACCTGCAAAAACGCACGGGCGTTTTCGCGCACGCCAAATACTTTCAGGCGGTTGCGAATGATGCCCGGGTCGAGCAACAGCTTCTCCAGTTTTTTGTCGGTAAAGCGCACGACTTTTTCGGGCTCGAAATTGGCGAATACTTTTTGATAGTGCGGGCGTTTTTTCAGCACCACCAGCCAGCTCACACCGGCTTGTGCGCCCTCCAGATTCAGCATTTCAAACAGGTGGCGGTCGTCGTGCACCGGCACGCCCCATTCGGCGTCGTGATATTCAATGTGCAGCTCGTGTCCGGCACACCAGCTACAGCGTGTGGGTTCCTTGCTCATGGTTGTCTCAATCGATTGGCAGGCCGCTCGGCACGCTGTCGGGCCGGCCCATGCGGCCATAGCGACTGTTGGTGCCGGTGAGGGTATCAAGAAAGGCGATTAGTTGCTCGACTTCGGTGTCGCTCAAGTCCACCGGCGTGATATCGATATGGCGTCTGAGGCGCTGCTGCTCGCGGCGGTCTTTCAGGCTGACAAAATCAACGGCGGCAAGCCAAGGTGCTGCAGGCAGCTTAACCCGTGACGGTTGCCAGCGATCAAGCTCGCGTTGTGGATTCAGGTGGTGCCGAATGATTTCTTCCAGCGTGGCATAGGCGCCGTTGTGCCCGTACGGTGCGGTCAGTGCGACGTTGCGCAAACTCGGGGTACGAAAGCGATAGGCGTCGGCGAGATCATCGGTCTCTGCCATGCGGCCCACGTCGCGTGCATAGGGGTCAAAGCGCCGTGTGCGACCTGGGCCGAACTGTGGCAGGCCCAGCGCGTGAAAACCGTGATCGGTAAAAAGCGGCCCACTGTGGCAGCTGCTGCAATTGGCCACGCCGGTGAAGAGCTCCAGCCCTCGCATGGCATCGTCGGGCAAGGCTTTGCGGTTCGCCAGATAGTCATCCCACGGGCTGTCGTAGCTTTGCCATTCGAAATTGATAAAGTCGGCCAGCGCAATGGCGATGTGGGTGATATTGATATCCAGCGCGGTTTTTACGTCATCGAATTGTTCAATAAACGCGGCCTTGTATGGTGGAATGCTGCGCACCCGGTCGCTGATAATCGGCCAGACATAATCAATGCGGTCATAGGCCGCACCGGCTACCTGATTCTCACCGGGGTTGCCGGCCATTTCGAATTCGGAAGTCAGAGGAAACAATGCTTGTGCGGCCAGCAGTGACGGCAGGCCATCCGGCAGCCATTCTTCGGCCGGGCTGTCGAAGCCGTTGTCGTAGTCATCGGAGTGACTGAGCCTGCCATCGTGAAACAGATGGGTGATTTCGCGCGCACCGAGATTAAACAGCGCCGGCGCATTGCGCGGGATGCGTTTGGCGATGCGGTTGGCGTCGCTGCCGGTTGTACGTTCGGTGCCGATGCCATGACCGCCTTCGCCCACACCTAGCGGCAGAGCATCGGCGCTGGCCAGATCGTGGTGATGGCAGGTGCCGCAGGAAATATTCTGGTTGCCGGATAAAACGGGATCGTAGAACAGCAATTGTCCCAGTTCAGCGCGCGCCATTTTGTGGGGCAGAAAATCGTCAGCGCCCAGCGGGCTGAATATACTGTCGGTTGCGCCGGCCGTGCCGGTATGAACGCAAAGCCCGATAGTGAGGATCAGCCATTGCCAAACGCCCGTCGTACCCTGTCGCTTACCGCAATCGTGACAATGCTTATGTTGGCGCCACCGCTGCCGGCCGACATCGAAAAAGCGCGCGACCTGATGGAGAGCAGTCAGTTTGAAGAGGCCATGCAGCAGTTGTTGCCGGCGGCCCGTTCGGGCAATGCCGATGCCGAGGAGCTGATCGGTGTGATGTACGCGATGGGGCTTGGCGTGCCGCGTGACGATGTGCGCGCCTTTGAATGGTATCTGCGTTCGGCGCTGAAAGGGCATCCGGGCGCGCAGTCCGGGGTGGGTTGGTACTACGAGGTGGGTCGTGGCATGCCGGCGCCGGATCTGGTCCGAGCCTACCTGTGGTATGTGTTGTCGGCGATCGGCGGTGATCCGGACGCGGCGATCTCGCAGGAGGAAGTGGTGAAGAAAATGACGGCGGAGCAGATCGAACAGGCGCATGTGCTGGTGGATGATTATAAAAGCTGGCTGTACCCGTTTCGTTAGCACGCTGGCGGCCGCAATGGCCGCCAGCGGAACTGCTGTTACTTGATATCCATCGCGGCACCGCCGTCGATCTTCTCTTCGGCAGCGGCGGCGGCAGTACTCAGGGCATCGAATACTTCACCGCCATTTTTCACGTTGTCCTTGAACCAGTCAAAAACAGGTGCAGCAGCGTCTTTGAAAGCGCCTTTTTCTTCAGCAGTAGGCACGTACAGATCACCACCACCGGCGACGAAGTCCTGATAGGCCTGAATCGACTTGCGCTTGGGTGATGCGAAGGTTGCCTGCTGCAGTGCAGAGAAACCGTCTACCACGACGCGACGCATGCTTTCGTCCATGCCCATGAAGCGATCGTTCGACATCCACCACAGCGCGCCCATGTAGGCGTGGCCATCGAGAGTGACGTACTTCAAACCGGCGTCGGGGAATTTCATACCCATGATGTCGGTGATACCGTTCTTGGAACCTTCGACCACACCGGTCTGGAATGAGGTGAAGAGCTCGGGCCACGGGATGGGCGTAGGTGAGGCGCCGAGCGCTTTGACCAGTTCCTGTGGCAGGTCGGCAACGACGGTGCGGATTTTCAGGCCGTCCATGTCACCGGGGTTGGCGACGCGACGCTTGGTGTTGGCGAAGTTTCTCCAGCCACCCGTGTTGCCGATTGTCATCAGGCGAATCTTGTCGCCGGAGTCTGCCAGCGCCATATCGCGCACGGTGCGAGTGAAAGAGCCTTCAGACAAGACTTCCTCGGCGATGCGATCATCGCGCAGCAGGTAGGGCAGGTCGAGCACCTGAACATACGGGAAGATACCGGCCGCACCACCTGAGGTGGAGATGTAGATGTCGATCGAGCCGTCGGCCACGCCCTGCAGGCACTCGGCGCCTTTTGAGCAAAGTTGGGTGCCGATGAACAACTCAACGGCGATCTTGCCGTTGGAAGCGTTTTCAACGTAGTTCTTGAACACCACCAGACCGTCGTAGTCTTCGTCGTTCTCATTTGAGTTGGCGGTGGCGCGCAGGGTGATGTCGGCAGCGCTGGCAACGGACATTGCCCCTACAGACAGCAGTGCGGCTGCCAGCACGGATTTGAGCATCTTTACGGGTTTCATGGCGTTCCTCTTTCGCTTGTTTAATGTCTTTTGTTACTGAATGAACCCGAAAAATCGGGGTATGGCGAGTGAAATTGATGGTACGTAGGTGATCAGAAATATAACCAGTATCTCCACGGCCAGAAACGGCAGAATCGCTTTAGATATGGTCTCCACCCGTTCACCGGACACACTCGAGGCGACAAACAAAACCAACCCCATGGGCGGTGTCGCCAGCCCAACGGTCAGGTTAACGCTCATTATAATGGCGAAGTGAACCGGGTGAACGCCAATGTCGGTGAAGATCGGCGCGAGAATGGGCCCGAGGATGATGATCGCCGGGCCCGCGTCCAGAAACATGCCGACGATGAACAACAAAATATTGATCAGAAACAGCAACGTCAGCGGATTGTCTGACAGGCCGAGAATCATCTCGGCCAGCATCTCGGGTGTGTGACTCAAGCTGACCACGGTCTTGAATGCCATCGCCGCACCCACCAGCAGTAACACCACCGATGATGTGATGGCGGCGCGCGTGAAGGCGGCCGGCAAATCGCGAAGCGACATCGATCGCAAAATAAACAGGCTGACAAAAAGCGCATACGCCGCTGCCACGGCCGAGGCTTCGGTGGGAGTGAAAATGCCCCCTAAGATGCCACCCAGAATGATCACCGGCGTCATCAACGGGAAGAACGCGCGCAGAAAGGACTTGCCGCGAGCCGGCCAGTTGGCGCGTGTCGAGGCGACTGGAAAATTATAACGGTTGGCCATGACGACGGTCATCGCCATCAGTCCCACGCCGACCAGCACGCCCGGCACAATTCCGGCGAGAAACAGGGCGGCGACGCTCTCGCCCATGACATAGGCGTAGATGATCATGATGCCGGATGGGGGAATGATCGGCCCGATCACCGAGGATGCGGCGGTGATGGCTGCGGCGAAACGCCGCGAGTATCCGTTCTTTTCCATCGCCGGTACCAACATGGAGCCCAGCGCCGAGGTATCGGCCACCGCAGAACCAGATAACCCGGCAAACAGCATGGAAGAGAGAATATTCACATGCGCCAGCCCGCCACGCAGATGACCCATCATCGATTGTGAGAACTCGACCAGCCGCATAGTGATGCCGCCGCGGTTCATCAATTCGCCGGCCAGCATGAAAAACGGAATCGCCATCAGCGGAAAGCTGTCCATGCCGTTGTAGACGTTGCGATATAAAAGTGCCAGGTCGCGCTCCTGGCCGTTCAGCCACAGCACGATGCCGGGTGCGGCCAGCAATCCAAAAAACACGGGCAGACCGATCATCAGGAAAAACAGGAACAGCGGCAGAAACCAGACCAGCATCAGGTGTTGTCCAGTTTGGCCTGGTCGCTATCGACAGGCAGCGGATAATCGGGGTTGAGCACGCTGATGGCCGAACGCAGGATGAGTTCGATATTGACCATCAGCAGCAAAATCAGCCCGACCAGCAGCGACATATACATCCACGCCAGCTTGATCGGTAAAGGTTTACCGCCAAACCACTGCATCGGCAACTTCAGACTGGATGAGGCGAACAGCCAGCCCGAGTCAACGTGCTTCAAGCCAAACTGAATGCCGGCGATCAATACCGCGGTGCTGATGCACAACAGCAGAATAGTCAGCAGACTGGCGAGAATTTTGGGCAGCGCGCGCGGCAGCATTTCAATGCAGACGAAGCCGCCCCAGCGATAGGCAGACGGCGCGACCAGACCGGTCATCCACAGCATTAAAAAGCGCGCGGCCTCATCGGGCCAGGGCAGGGCGCCGCTGCCGAGGTAGCGATAGTAGACCTGCAGCAGGATCACCAGCACCATAAGACTGATCGCGATCCAGCCCAGTTGACGGCCGATGCGCAATAGCAGTGTGTTGATGGACGAAAGTGCCAGAAATGGCCACTGCAGTGCAGCCAAGGAACAGCCCCGATGGCAAGAGTCAGTCGGGGCAGTATAACCGCGCAGGCTTTGAGCGGGTGTTCAATCTGCGGCTGGTGTTAAGCGCCGGGGCGCGTGTCGCGCCGTGCGCAGCTCGAGGGCCCGACCCGGTATGAGCAACGCGAAACAACTGACGCGGGCGCTCAACTTCAACTGGCGCAACCGGTGTAGTTGCGAGTGTTTCCGTGAAGACGTGAGGGACTGACTCCTTGTCTGTCCCCCCAACTTCCCTGTATGCAGTGTGGTGGCATCGGCAAATACTTCCTTGGCCGAGTTGTGATGCCGTTACATCTGCAGTGTGATGCCTTCGTGATAATGACTATGCGAAATCGGCACCAAGTCACACGGTAATGTTTCAAAAACTATCTAACTGACAGATTTTGCAGGAAAAATAAACGTATACGTTGTGAGGCATGCCACCGGGCGGTGGTGGCGGATTCCGCCACTAGCAGGGAATCTGACGCCGGTTTTCTAGCGTGCCACCCAACCGCCGCAGACCGGAAAGATCTGGCCGACGAAGCAATCGGCAGCGTCGCTGCAAAGGTAGGCGGCGAAACTCGCGTCTTCGTCCGCGCTCACCAGTCGTCCCAATGGCACTTCGCGCTGTAACTTTTGCACGAACGCGGGATTGGATTGCACAGATTCGGGAAAGTAGGTCGGGTTGTCGACGAAGTTCTGCGCAATCGCATTGACCTGTACGTTGTCTCGGGCTACCTCCAGCGCGACAGCCTGGATGTAGGACAGCTGCGCGCCGCGTGCTGCACAGTAGGTGGAAGTCTTGCGTATGCCGCGCATACCCGAGGCGCTGCCCATTAACAGGATTTTGCCCCGCTTGCGGGATGTCATCATCGGCAATACCGCCTGCGTCAAATAGCGCAATGGATCGACCATCGAGCGGAAGGCGTGAAACCACTCATCATCACCGACATCGGCAGCAAGTGTTGCCGGTGCCGGTATCGCCAGATTGGCCAGCAGCACATCGATATCACCCGCTGCTTCCACCACGCGATTGACCGCGGCTGCCGAATCCAGTGCGTCGGTGCTGGCAATGACGCTGGCGCCGGCCTTCTCGAGCGTGCTGCACAGTGCCGGCCCCATGAAGGTGTCGGCCTGAGTGACCAGAATGCGCTTGCCTTGCAGGTCTACCAGAGACATTTGTAATCCTCGCAGTTGTCGGCGGAGCCGGTGGGCCGGTCCGGTTACACCGGATCTCGTCGCAGCGACTGACACAGGCAATGCACGCCGCCGCCGCCGAGGGTGAACATTGACATGTCGGGGTCGTACACATGGTAGCCACGCGCGCGCATGGCCTCATTGAGTTTTTTACTGCCGGCCATCGACAGTACGCGCTTGTTGCCCAGTGCGACCAGATTCACGCCGAGATCCTTGGCCTCGCCAAAGCCGACGTCGATGAAATCGAAGCCCTTCTTTCGCAACCAGTCGATCACCCAGCCCTCCAGCGCGTCGAGACAGGCGACCAGCAGCTTGTTGTCGAGTGGCACCACCAGGCCGTCCATGTGGACAAACAGCGCCGGAATAGGAGCCACCTCGACGTCCCAGCCCTCGTCGCGAACCCACTGTGCCACCTGCTCGGCCCCGGCCTGTTCCGATCGCTCGCCACAGTAGCCGATCAGGACGCTGCCCGGTTCCAGAATCACGAAGTCGCCGCCCTCGAAATGGCCGGCCGTGGCATATTTCCAGATCGGGATATTGTTCTGCTGATAAAACGAAATCGCAGTGACGTAGTCAGCGCGTCGACACTTGAGCTGCATATGGCAGATCAATGCCCCCCAGGGGGTCATGGCACTGGAATCGCGCGCAAAAAAGTTTCGGTGCAGCACCGGATCAGATTCGAGGTAATGGCAGTTGACGCCATTCTCCTCGTAGATATCCACCATCGCCTGGTGCTGTCGCTGCGCCAGTTGCAGATCGAAACGCGCACCGGTCTTGTGGGCATTCTTGAGGGTTCTACCGATCAGCGGCCCGGCTTCCACCCATTCGAAGTAGTCCGGCCTGCCCAGCAACACATCGCGCAGCACACCGTAGTCGTTGTCGATACCCGTTATTGCAGGGTTGTCCTGTGTCATGGCAGCGGCCGGTCGCGGGGGTGTCGGCAGTCTGCCAAAGGGTGCGCACAGGCGCAATACATCGGCCGCCTCAGGCCGCTTCGGTATCAGCGGGCTACGGCGAACCAGACTGACCAGACCAACAGCAGCGCAAACACTAGATTGATGGCGCGCGCTGCCACCGGGTGCTGGAGAATTCTGGAAAACAGATCACCCGCACCGAGCCAGACGATATTGACGCTGAAAATGACCAGCATCAGCGCGAGTACTTTGACCGCAGTGTCCAGCATCGCATGGTCGGAGATCAGCGTCTGACTGCTGTAGACGGCGCCGATCGCCGCGTATGCTTTGGGGTTGGCCAGCGCAAACAGGTATCCAGCCCGGCGGCCGGGAACGTCGTGCAGGGGAGTAGCCGCCTGAGTCACCGGCGCGGTGGCGATACGCCAGGCCAGGTAGACCATATAGCCTGCTGCCAGCACGGTAATTAGGCTTGCCACAGCCGGTTGCAGCAACAGCAGGCCGGTGACACCGGAGGCGACCAGCAGCAGCACCGTCGTGGTGCCGGTGCAGACACCCGTGTAATAGGCCAGGCCCGGACGCAGGCCAAAACCCGACCCGATCGCCGCAAGGCTCAGCGTGACCGGGCCCGGGCCGCCCATCAGTGGCAGCGCCGCCATCCACAGTGCGATCAGCGCATCCAGCATAGTCGTCGGTGTCTTATGCCTTTGATCAAGTGTAATGGGTCTGTCATGCGGGGCATCATAGCGTCTCAACCCGGGGCGTTTCTGCGGCGTGAGGGAAGTCGCGAAGGTTGTTGCACGCGAGTGTCAGGATCGAGTCTGGAATAAAGTTGCGAGTTGGCATCGACGTTGCACCGCCGCGCATCAGTTCACAATTCGGGCGCCAACCCATTGTCGTTCAGCGTGGCATTTGTCGCGCACGCGCCCGTCGTCCGCCGCGTCGCTATGGCGAGGTGATGAGAAAACAGACGTACAGGAACAATGCGTGGCAACTGCGTTGGAGAGGTGTAGCGAGCGAGAAGACAGTGCCAGGGTGCCGCGTTTAGCGGTGCCGGATGCTGTGCAATCCCGGGTATCGCCGGATGCGCTGCGCGCGATGTTCGACCACTGTTCCGAACGAATCTCGATCGTCGATCGCCATTATCGCTATCAGTGTGTGTCGCCCCCGGTGGCGCTCGCCTGGGGTATGCCGGCCGATGAAATCATCGGGCTCGACATTGGCCAATTGCTGGGCTCGCACAGTTTTTTGGCTGAGCTCAAATCATATGTCGATCGGGCATTGGCGGGTGAGTCGGTCCGCCACGCCTTCTGGATGACACTGCCACCGGGTCACGCGCAGTTTGGGCGCAGGCGCTTCATGCGCTACCGCATCACGCCGTGGAAATCTGCCGACGATGAAATCATCGGTGCTGTGATTCGCGTTCAGGACGGTACCCAACAGCGCGAAGCAGAGGAGCAACTCGCCCTGTCACAGCAGCGCCTCAGCGACTTTGCCAGCGCCACTTCCGACTGGTTGTGGGAGATGGACAGCGAATTGTGTTTCGTTTGGATCTCGCGCGAAGTTGAAGGTTTTCTGAATGTCGATCGGCGCGAACTATACGGCAACCCGCGCACCCCGCTGCTGACCAGCGATGAAGAACAGCAAGCATGGCAACTGCATCAGCAGGTACTGGCCAGACGCGAGCCGTTTCGCGATTTCGACTTTCGCGTCAATACCCGCACTGGCGTCCGCTGGGCGCGTGTATCGGGTGTGCCGGTGTTCGATGAGAACGGGGCGTTCACCGGCTATCGGGGGGCATCCAGTGACATTACCCGCATTAAAGAGATCGAGTTGCAGGTACAGCAGGCCGAGTCGACGCTGATCAGGGCAATGGATGAGTATCCCGGCTCTTTCGCGCTGTACGACAAGACACAGGCACTGGTGCTGTTCAATCGACGCTTTGCGCAAATGAACGAGGGGTTGGGAGACAGACTGCAACCGGGTCTCCAGTACGATGATTGTCTCGCTGCACAGTTGCACGATGGTCTCTACGTCGCGGTCGACGGCAAACCAATCGACAATCATCGCCGCTGGATCGAACAGCAGCTCTCGCGCGAGCCGGGGCCGCCTGTGGAGATCAGGTGCGCCAATGGCAACTGGATGCGACTGAGTCGGCAGCCTCTGGCCGACGGCGGTTGTATGGAGACGCTGGTAGACATCACGGCCGAAAAGTGCAGCGAACTGCTGATCAAGGAAGAGCGCAATCTGTTGCGATCGCTGATCGACAATATCCCCGATTTTATCTACGCCAAAGATCGGCAATCGCGATTTGTCGTGCAGAATCGCGCGGTATCAAACTTCATGCGCAGCGTCAGTCGAGTCAATGGTAAACAGCCACCGGCAAGTTTTGAAGGCACGACCGACTACGACTATTACACCGCCGATGCAGCGCAGCAGTTTTACGCCGAAGAGCGGCGAATCATTGAGCAGGGTTGTGAAATTATCGATCGGGAGGAGCTGGTCGAGAACGTCGAAACGGTCGAGCCGCTATGGTTATCGACCTCCAAAGTGCCGCTGCGCGACACCGAGGGGCGCGTCGTAGGTCTGGTCGGCACCGGGCGTATTATTAACGAGCAAAAAGCTGCGCAAGCGCAATTGTTGCGCAGTCAGGCGCGCTTTCGCGATTTTGCCGAAACCGCAGCCGAGTTGTTCTGGGAGACCAACGCCGATTTTCGGGTTACCTGGGTTTCCGAGCGCTATCAGGAGATCACCGGGCAGCCACCTGAATCGATTCTGGGGCACGACTATCGCTCGGTGTTGGCCAGTCGGCTGGCGGTAAAGGAGGATATGCAGCGCATACAAGAGGGTCTGCAACGGCTGGACGTATTCGACAATGTGGAGATTATTGTCGGGCGCAGCGCTGGTGATGAGCGGCACATTGTGCTTAGCGCCAAGCCTTGTTACAGCATGGCTGGTGAGTTTACGGGCTATCGCGGAACCGGTCGTGATGTCTCAAAGTCGCGCAAACTCGAGCTGCTGCTGAGTCACCAGGCTACCCACGATGAGTTGACCGGACTACCCAATCGGCGTGAATTTGTTCAGAGACTGGAATCCGTGCTAACCGCGGATGGTGCCCCGTCAGTATTGGGCTATCTCGATCTCGATCAGTTCAAAATGGTCAACGACACGGTTGGCCATTGTGCGGGTGATCAACTGTTGATACAGGTGACGAACATGATCGCGCGTCATTTGAGCGCCAACGATACCGTGGCGCGTCTGGGTGGAGATGAATTCGGATTGCTGCTCACCGGCTGTAACGCCGCGCAGGCGATGCTGAAGATGCAGCAACTGATCAAGCGATTCGAGACGTTCAGGTTTAGCTGGGACGATCGAGTATTTGACGTCGGTGCCAGCATTGGTCTGGTGCCGATCAGCGATTGCGAGATGGATACATCGGTGTTGATGTCGTGTGCCGATGTGGCCTGTTTCGTCGCCAAGGATCGTGGCCGCGGGTGCGTGCATCTGTATAGCCCGGATGACGGTGACGCGGCATCGCGGCACAAAGAGCTGTTGATGGCAGCCGGCATCCGAGAGTCGATTTCCGGCAACCGGTTTCGGCTCTACGCGCAGCCGATTGCCGCCTTCGTCGACGCCCAGTCGCAGAGCCTGCAGGTCGAGCACTACGAGATACTATTGCGACTGGATGCCGACGATGGTGCACTGGTTTACCCTGGTGCGTTTATTCCCGCCGCCGAGCGTTACGGTCTGATGGCCGATATCGATCGATGGGTTATCACCAGTACGCTGTGTCAGATGCACGAACAGGTCTTTGGCGAGGCCGTGTGTGTCACGATCAACCTGTCGGGGCAGTCGTTGTCAGATGATACGCTGGCCGAGTTTGTCGTTGCACGGCTGCGACAATTCCAGATAGAGCCGGCGCGCGTGTGTTTTGAAATTACTGAAACCGCGGTGATTCGAAACCTGGGCCAGGCGCAGGAGTTTGTTCGGCAGATGCGCGCGGTCGGCTGTTTTTTTGCACTCGATGACTTCGGCAGTGGTTTGTCGTCGTTTGGTTATCTCAAGAATTTTAAAGTCGATTACCTGAAGATCGATGGCAGCTTTGTGCGCGGTATCGTCGATGATGAGACCGATCGTCTGATGGTCGCGTCGATCAATCAGATCGGCCACTCACTGGGCATGAAGACGATTGCCGAGTTTGTCGAAAACGATGCCATCGCCACCGAGCTACGATCTATTGGAATCGACCTGCTGCAAGGCTACGGCGTTGGCAGGCCTATGCCGTTTTCGGATTGCTTTGGCGATCAGACGCCGCGGCTGATCGCGTCAATTTCCTAAGTATCGCTGCTTTAGCCTGGCCCAGTCGGTGCTGGACAGAATTTTCAGCAAGGCGATATTAATGTCCTCACGCAGTTCAGAATCCTGCGCCACCGCGATCGCATAGCCCTGCGGTTCGAAAAGATGCGGCAACAGTTGCAGTTGTTGGTTGTTGGAGCCCAGCATCCATTGCAATAGTGGCTGATCGTGCACGAACGCATCGAGCTCGTTGGCCGCCACTGCCTGCAGGCCTTGCTCGATACTGGCGTAGCCTTTCACCGCAATCCCGTTATCCTGGAAATAATCGGTCGATGAAGAATGCAGCAGGTTGCCCACGCGTGCCGTGGGCAGATCCGACACATCCTGCACCACATTTTCCACCTGCTGAGCCGTTAGAATGGTCGTGAGCTGTGCAGTCAGAAAAGCGGTCAGTATCAACGCGGCAAACATCCAGATGACCGATACCATGCGCCCGGCAAAGGTAATCGGCGCCTTGTCGCCATAGCCAACGGTCGTCATGGTGACCGCGGCAAACCAGAAACCACTGCCGATGCCGCGCACCGGCGAGTCGCCAAATTGCGCGCGGTTGCGTCGCGACTCCAGCAGCCAGATCACAATCCCGACGAAAGACAATACGCCGCACAACAGCAGGATGGTTGCCAGAAACTGCGGTGAAACCAGCGCCTTGATCGCGTTTTTCCAGCCGGGCTGAAATTTCTGTGGCGTGACAATGGCAAGGCCTGAGCCAAAATACTGATGCGAAAAGTCGATTCGGCTCTCGCGCGCAGTGGTGATGCTCAGCGCAGCGATGGATGCGTCCAGTTGCCCTGACTCGACATCGTCGATCAGGCTGGCAAGGTCGGCCTCCTGCCATATGATGCGGGTATCGAGTTCGCGTGCGACCAGGTTCATCAGATCGATACTGATACCACTCCACTGATCGTCGGTATCTTTCATCGCGAACGGGGGCGCGACCTTGGTGCCGATGCGCCAATCGGACTGGCCAAACACAGTGGGTATCGTGCAGCAAGCCAGCGCGAGCACACAGACGAGCCTTGAGAAAGGTCGGTTGAACATACTGCGGTAGCCCTGCTGCAAATGCGATCCAGAATACCTGCGCATCCCGGTTCCCGGCAAGTCTTCAATACGAGCTGTCGTGATACATTTAGCTTCGCCCGCGAAGATGGCAGAATGGCCGGATGAATAGTGATCTCGTAGCGCAATTTCAGACCCTGCAGGAATTTGTAGTCGCTGCGCGTGAGCGGCTGACCGACCACCCGTGGAATTACATCGTCGGCGGTACTGAAACCGAGACCGCGCAGCGCCGCAATCGTCAGGCTCTGGACAGCCTGGCGCTGCGTCCGAGGGTGTTGAACGACGTCAGTCAGGTCGATTGCTCCGCCAAATTGTGTGGCGTCGATGCACGGTTGCCGGTGGTGCTTTGTCCGATCGGTGGGCTGGAGTCATTCGATGCCGATGGTGCACTCAGCGTTGCGCGTGCTGCAGAGTCATTTGGTGTGCCGATGATGCTGAGCTCGGTGTCGAAATGGCCGCTTGAGCAAGTACACGGTGCGAGCCAGGGCGAGCTGAGCCTGATTTATCAATTGTACGCCCGAGTGGATGGCGCC
>CAZYDV010000067.1:0-20988 GCA_964646405.1 uncultured Granulosicoccaceae bacterium
GGCTGTCTCTGTGCGCGTTTTGTGTCCGTATTCAGGGGATTTACGCAGACGTTGTGAAATCGATTTATTCTGTTGCCAGCTCAGGGCAGCGTGACCAATCCACCCGACGCGACATAGGTCTGCCCGGTGATGAAGCCGGCGCGGTCGCTGAGCAAAAAGTAGCATAGCTCGGCGATGTCCTCAGGGGTGCCGGTGCGGCGCATTGGCGTGGATTCGATAATCCGCTGTCGCATCTCCTCGCTCATGCCACTGGTCATGTCCGTTTCGATCAGGCCGGGGGCAATACAGTTGACTCTAATATTCGGCCCAAACGCGACGGCGCAGTTGCGCGCCAGCCCGATGACCGCAGATTTAGACGTGCCGTAGGCCAATAACCGATCTGGCCGAATGGTAGACGGTGCCAGGCCATTGATCGACGAAATACACACGATGCGTCCGTCGCCGTTGTCGAGCATGCCTTGTCTGGCGCGCCAGATGCAGTGAAACGTACCGTGCAGATTGACGGATATTATCTGGTGCCACAGGTCAACCGGCATTTGCGTGTCGTCCTGATAGGATGCGATGCCGGCGTTCGTTACCAACAGATCAACTGCGCCGCGATTGGCTTCGATGGTGCTGAACATCGCGCCTGTCTGATCGGCGCTCGCGACATCGGCCTGCACAATGCAACCCTCACCACCCTGGCGAGAGATGCTGTCCAGTGTCTGTTGGGCTGCCTCTTCATTGCTGGTGTAGTTAATGGCAACCCAGCATCCCGCCTGCGCCAGGCGTTTGCAGATCGCGCTGCCAATGCCGCGCGATCCACCGGTTACCAGTGCAATGCGTCCATTCAGATCGTCTGCGCTCATATCTGCCACTGCAAATGGCGAGCGCCAACGGCCTCGCAACGGTTTGTGTGTGTCACGATTTGCTTAACACCGACAATAAATTATTGAGGGGCTGCGACAAAACCCTCACCGATGTGGGTGGCCTTCCACCAGGACTGCGTTTCAATGTCGGCAATCCAGCGACGAATGTTAGCGTACCCTTCGAGCGGTAGTTTGCTCCAGGCGTGAAGATGCATCGGCGCTGCTACGGCGACGTCGGCGATGGTGGGGCTGTCGCCGCTGATGTACCGACTGCCGGCCAGCCGTTTGTCGAGAATGCCGGCCAGTTTGTGAAAATTGGCGGCCTCGGCGTCGAGCACTGCGGGATCGGTCGTATCTCCGAGCAGTGGCTTGACGCAATTTTCCACCAAATGGATGTAACAGGTTGGAAACCAGGAGCCGCATTCCCACAGCAGCCAGCGATTGATATCGGCGCGGGTGGCCAGGTCGGCGGGATAGGCGCTGGCGTTGGCTGCCTTGTCCGCCGCATATTGCAAAATGGCGTTGGATTCGTTGAGCATCAGGTCGCCATCGCGCATGGCGGGCAGGGCTGCCATCGGGTTGATCGCGACATAGTCGGCAGATGTCTGCTCGCCCTGAAAATAATCGATTTTGGTCAGTGCGTAGTCTGCACCGATCATTTGCAGTCCGGCCAGGACCTTGCGGCAATTGACGGTGATTGGGTCAGCCAGTATTTCCACGGTATCCTCCTCCGCTTGGGTTTGTGCCCCGAACCAGGCAATTGCTAGCGCGGGGACCTGTCATCCAGTCAATCTTACGGCCCGTGGTATCATCGCGCTAACAAAGGTTTATGGTGTTAATCACAATGAACCGCGATGTTGCGAAGCTCGACATACGCCTGCTGATGGCGTTCGATGCGCTGATCTCAGAGCGCAATGTCACGCGTGCCGCCGCGCAGATTGGCCTGACACAGCAGGGTATGAGTGGCCAGCTTGCTCGTCTGCGAGATACTTTCGGCGATCCGCTTTTTGTGCGGGCCAGGGGTGGCATACTGCCGACGCCACGCAGTGAGGAGCTTGCGCCACTGGTCCGCCATGCGCTTGAAAGCCTTGAACCACTGGTGTCGCCACCGTCTTTTGAGCCCGCCTCGTTTGAGGGGACGGTGGCCATTGCCGCCAGCGACTATGCACTTGCGTTCGTGATGCCCTCGCTGCTCGATCGCTTGCACAAGGCGGCGCCCGGGCTGCGAATGATCGTCAGGAACGCTGAGACTGAGTCGATCGACAGCGATCTTCGCCATGGCGCAATCGACGTGGCGCTGACGGTACCGCAGTTCATGCAGGCGGGCTTCAACGAGCAGCATCTGTTCGACGAACGCTACGTCGGCGTCGCGCGACGCAACCATCCGATACTGAGCCGGCAAACCGTCACGATCGACTCGTTTTGTGCCCATTCGCATTTGTTGGTTTCGCCGTTTCGCGGTGATGCGATCGGACCCACCGACGAATCGCTGGCCGCCCTCGGCCGACGTCGAAAAATCGGTCTGGTCGTGCCGGGCTTCCTGGTCGCCGGTGCTTTGCTGGCACGCACCGACCTGATCGCCGTCCTGCCAGAGCGACTGGCCATCACCTTACAACCCGCGATTGAGGTATTTGAGTTACCGGTGCGTGTACCGGGCTTTGCGCTTTGTGCCTATTGGCCGGCGCGTCTGGAGGTTTCGAGAATGCACTGCTGGTTGCGCGATGAAATAGCAGCCTCAATCGCCAGTCATTAGAAGAGGCCAACCGTCGTGCGAGCGGGCCGCCAATTCGCTCGCTTTTGGCAACACCTGCTGTCGCCCTGGATGGCTGTGGTGCAGGCCTCACCCGGTTTGGGACACTTTTTTTAACAATACCGGAAGGCCACTGTTTGCGCGCCTCTCGATCGGGCGGGCGGCCCGACATGCGATGTCGTGGCACAGAGGTTGCGGTTTTGGGGCGTGTTCATGGAGAACGTTAACCAACGGAAGGTGTATGGTGTTGAGATATCTTGTTCCGGTAGCCGCCGCATGGCTGATCGGGTGTGACGGGGGTGCCTACCTCGCCCAGCAATCGGATGATGAGAGTGCCTTTGCTCAGGAAGATCAGCCTGAAGCGGTAATCGAGGCGCTCAGTCTGCGCCACTTTGGCAGTGATCAATCCCCCGCGGGATGCGAAAACAATATTGGCGCCTGTGCCGGCGCCGGTCTCTATTCTGCGACGTTCAGTTTTTACCCCGATGGTTCTGAGGCGGCGAACAGTCTTACCTCCGCTGCCACGCTTGATGATGTAGCCAGTGGGTTGATCGTCGCAACTGCCAGTGATGACAGCCGTGCCTATTACCGGGTGACAGTCAGCTCACCGGTTAGTGTCATCGATGTGGATTTGCTGACCAACGGTGTGGAGCTGTATTCGATAGTCACGCCCTATTCTGAGGAGGGCCGTCTGCGCGTCAGTCCGTCCAATCGTGCGCGCGCACCGATTGTCACACTCAATAGTGATACGTCATCGTGTCATTCACTCGACGATCAGCGTTGCGTGGCCAATCTTATTGTGCAGCACTACTCGTCGACACACGATCGCACTTATCGTGCATTGATCATGGGGCGCATCGGTGATCAAAACGCCTACCACACGTTGGCTCAACCGCAACTGCTGGATCATTTCTACAGAAGCGTTGAATTACTGGTAGAGCCGGCGATGCTTGAGGGCAGCGATGTTGCCGCGGATGATCAGCTTGAGTTGCGGGTTGTGGTATCGGACAAGACGTTCCCGATGACGCAAACCTTCAACCACTTGCGCGACATACCCGGTGCCGCCTTTGCCTCACCGCCGCTGATGCTCGACTACTGAGCGGCGCGTAAAGTCAGGATTATTCACCAAAGGGATGCTTTTTCGCTCACCCTTCATGAATAGTCCGGAACAGGCCTCGGCGGTGCAGTGCCTTGCACTGCCGGGTGCCTGTGGCGGGCCGTTTAATTCAACTCGGTATCGGGGCGTCGTTGTGCATCAGGCCCGCGCTTTTCAGGTCACGCCACAACGCATCGGGGATAGGGGTCGAGAACCAGTCGAAGATGGTGCTCATCTCCGCCTTTGATCGCGGCCCCGGAATCACGCTTGAGACCAGCGGGTGGCCAAGCGGAAATTGTAGCGCGGCAGCCGGCATCGGGATCTGGTGCTGTTGACAGATGGCGTCGATGTCGGCGGCGCGTTTCAGGACATCGGCCGGCGCTTTTGCGTAGTTCCAGGTCGAGCCGCCGGCCAGCAGGCCGGAATTGAAAGGGCCACCCAGAATAATACTGGTGCCGGCTTTTTCACAGGCTGGTAAAAGGTCGTCGAGTGGTTGTTGCTCCAGCAAGGTATAACGGCCCGCCAGCAGGAAGGTGTCCCAGTGTCCGTGATTCATCGCCTCGATGCAGACTTCGCGTTCGTTGACACCCAGACCGATTGCTTTGATATTGCCATTGCGGCGCAATTCATCCAGTGCCTTGTAGCCGCCGCTCATGGCATCTTTCTGCAGCGGGGCGTTGGCCTCGCCGTGTTGCATCTCGCCGATGTCGTGCAGCAGCAGAATGTCGATACGATCCAGTCCCAGACGCTGCAGGCTGTCTTCGTAGGATCGCATCACGCCGTCGTAGCTGTAGTCGTAGGTTTGCCGAAACGGAAAGCTGCCGGGCCACTCGACTGCCTCGTGCTGCGGGGCTTGTCCGGCTTTGAACAGACGCCCGGCTTTGGTTGACAATACCCAGCCGTCGCGACGGCGCAGTGCATCACCGGCAAAGTGCTCGGAGCGGCAAAAACCGTAGAACGGCGCGGTGTCGACAAACGTGATACCGCGATCCAGTCCTTCCGCCAATGCGGCCTGGTGATCAGATTCGTCGACGACGCGATGATTGCCTGCCATCGCCGCGGTGCCCAGGCCCAGCTCGGATACCTGTAGACCGGTATTGCCTATTTCTCTGGTCTTGAATGTCATGTTGTGGCTCTCGTTTGAATCGGCGGGCGCGTCAGCTGGTACACGCTAGGTAGATGGTGACGTATTGTATCCCTGCGGGCCCGTCCGGCGTGATTTAACGTCGGCATTATTGCCTGCCCGCGGCGCGCTGCGGTGCGTGAAGTCGACACGGCTTTCGGCTATGATCCGGTGCCTCCAAATATCTCGTAAGCCCACGGCAAAATGCCCAAATCTCTCGATGTACTTCCTGCCCGGCTGCAAGAGCCCGGTCAACTGGAATTCCCAGCTATCCCGGTGTATGCCTATGATCGACCGCTCGACAGTGAGCAGGCGCGATACGGTGGTCCCCGATTAAAGCAGGTATTGCGGCACATGTTGCTGGTGCGTGAGTTCGAGACCATGCTGAACGACGTTCGCAGCAAGGGCGAGCACGCGGGCGTGTCGTGTCAGTATCGCGGGCCGGCGCATTTGTCTGTCGGGCAGGAGGCGGCAGCGGTAGGTGCGGCACTGGCGCTGACGCCGGACGATCACATCTTTGGCAATCATCGCAGCCATGGCGAGTTTCTGGCCAAAGGGCTTGCGGCAATTGAATCGCTGAGTGACAACCAACTGGGCGAGATCATGATATCGCACGCCAATGGCGCTGTGCTGCGGACTGTAGAGCAGCATTTTGGCGATGCGACGCCATCATTGGCCGAGAATTTTCTGCTGTTCGGGTTTTTATCCGAAATTCTGATGCGCGCCTGTGGATTTAATGGTGGCATGGGCGGCAGTATGCATGCGTTTTTTCTGCCGTTCGGTGCCTATCCTAACAACGCCATCGTCGGTGGCTCTGCCGGTATTGCCACGGGTGCCGCGCTGCGCAAGCGGCACGACGGCCACGGTATTGCGGTGAGTATCAGCGGCGATGGCTCGACCGGCTGCGGACAGGTCTGGGAGGCGATGAACTTCGCCTCAATGGGGCAATTTCAATCGCTGTGGGATGATTGCAGTGCTGCGGGTCTGCCGGTGCTGTTTTTATTTAATAATAATTTCTACGCGATGGGTGGTCAGACGATTGGCGAGACAATGGCCTGGGATCGGCTTGCGAGAATTGGCGCCGGTGTCAACGAGCATGCCGTTCACGCCGAGACAGTCGATGGCACCGATCCACTGGCGGTGGCCGATGCCGTTGCGCGCAAGCGCGAATTGTTGCTTGAGGGCTGTGGCCCGGCGTTGCTGGATGTCGAGTGCTATCGGCAGTCCGGGCACTCAACATCAGACGCCAACGCCTATCGCAGTCGGGACGAAATCAAGGCCTGGCAACAGCACGATCCGATTATGCGCTATACGCAGCGATTGCAGCGCGGCGGCGTGATCACGGAAAGCGAATTTACTGATATGCAGACACAGGTACAGGAGCAGATTGCGCGCGTGTTGTCGGTTGCCAGTGATCCCGCTATCGCGCCTGAGGTCGATGTGGCGGGCAATCCGCAATTGATCGGCAATCTGATGTTCAACAATACAACGATCGATCTGGCGCAAACGCCAACCGCGCAGGATATCGAACTGTCATCGTGCAGCCGTGTGCGACAGAACGGAAAAAAGAGCCGCAGTGGGTTTGGTCCGGATGGCAAGCCGTTGTCTGCCATGCGCGCGATCACGCTGCGTGACGGATTGTTTGAATCCATTTTGTATCATCTGCTGCGCGATGATCGCCTGATCGCCTATGGCGAAGAGTGTCGCGAGTGGGGCGGTGCCTTTGGGGTTTACCGTGGTTTGTCAGATCTTTTTCCCCATCATCGCTTATTCAATTCACCGATTTCCGAGGCCACCATTGTATCCACCGCGGTGGGATACGCCATGGAGGGCGGGCGCGCATTGATTGAGCTGATGTATGCCGATTTTATCGGCCGCGCCGGCGATGAGATTTTCAATCAGCTATCCAAGTGGCAGGCGATGTCTGCCGGCAGCCTGAGTCTGCCCGTGGTGTTGCGGTGTTCGGTTGGCAGCAAGTACGGCGCCCAGCACTCACAGGACTGGTCGTCACTGGTGACGCACATCCCGGGTTTAAAGGTAGTGTATCCGGCAACCCCCTACGATGCCAAAGGATTGATGGCAAGCGCACTGGCCAGCAATGATCCGGTGGTGTTTTTTGAAAGTCAGCGTCTGTACGATAAAACAGAAATGCTCAATCCGCAGGGTGTGCCTGAGGCGTATTATCAGATCGAACTGGGTGAGCCGGCAATACCAAGAGCCGGCGATGCGCTGACGGTACTGACGATTGGGCCGTGTTTATATCCGGCGCTCGAGGCCGCTGAGCACTTGCAGCAACAACACGGGATTGAGACTGAAGTAATCGATGCACGCTCACTGGTGCCGTTCAACTATGATTTGGTGGTGCAGTCAGTGCAAAAGACCGGACGCATTATCATTGTGACCGAGGCCTGTGAGCGTGGCAGTTTTGCGATGACGCTGGCATCGAATATCACTCGTCTGGCGTTTCAGTCATTAAAGGCGCCGCCGCAGCTACTGGGTGCACCCAACTGGATCGTGCCCGGTGCGGAGATGGAATCCACCTATTTTGTCCAGCCGGTCGATATCATCGATGTCGTCACGCAACAGTTCTATCCCGAGTGCGGCGCAGCACCTGCTGGCAATCGTTCGCAGGCCATCGATACGCTCGCGCGTCGTGGATTGTAGGTTCAAATTTTTCCCTTAAATGGAGCGCGAGTCCACCGTGGCAGAGATACCCATAGTGATGCCAAGCCTTGGCAATGAGGTCAACGAAGCACAAATCGATGAGTGGCTAGTGAAAGTAGGTGATCGGGTAGAAGAGGGTGATCAGATTATTGTTGTGACGACACCCAAGGTCACACTGGAGCTTGAAGCGCCTGCCACTGGTGTGGTGACGAGCCTTTTGGTCGAGCCCGATGATATCGCCGAAGGTGGCGATAAACTGGGCATTGTTACCACCGATTCGTAAACTCCGCTGCCTCGCGAATGCGCGCTACCACTCTACATTCAGCGTTTGCAATCCGTGAAAATGAAAACTGTCACGGTAGCGCGGTGTTTCGCTAAAGCGCAGATTGGGCAGGCGCTGAAACAGTGTGCTCAGCGCAATTCGCAATTCCAGTTTTGCCAAAGGCGCGCCGACGCAAAAATGCAGGCCGGCACCAAGCGACACATGGTTGTTGCCTGTGCGAGCCGGATCGAATGCATCGGCATTCGTGAACTGCCGCGGGCAGCGATTCGCCGCACCTAACAGCAACGCGATTTCGGTGCCGGCTTCAATCACCACATCGGCACCCAGATCGACCTGTTGCTGCGCAAAACGTGTGAATAGATGTAGCGGTGCATCGTGTCGCAAGCTTTCGGTGACGACCTTGTCCGCATCGATTGGTGATTGCCACCAGCGTGGATTGTCCGGCGGGTGGCGAATGATGTTGGCAATGGCATTGCCAATCTGGTGAACCGTTGCCTCGTGTCCGGCATTCAATAATAAAATCGCCACTGAAATGATTTCATCATCGGTGGGTCCATCGCGGTTGCTCTGTTGGGCTGTCAGGTGCGACAGCAGATCGGCCATCGGTTCTTTTTTTCGCGCCGCGATCAGCGTTTGCAAAAATTCGATAAATTCGATACTGGCCTGATTGGCCGCGCGCTCGTCTTCGTGGGTCTGCGTCATGGTGTAGACCTTGACCATTGCATGGGACCACGCCAGCAGTTTATCTGTGTGCTCTTGAGGTACACCCAAAAGCCGTGCAATGACGGTGACTGGTATCGGGGTCGCGAATTGCGACAGTAACTCGGCCTGTCCGGCATCGGCGAAGCGGTCGATGCAGTGATGGGTCAGTTCGGTGATTTCGGCTGCCATCGCCTCAACCTGTCGCGATACGAAGGCGCGGTTCACCAGTCGTCGCAAACGGGTGTGATCCGGTGGCTCCAGCGCCAGTAGCGAGTATTTTTCGGTCTGTGCGAACGCCGCCAGGTGTTCAGCATAGGGCGGGCGTTCAAATCCGGGAGGTGGCAGTCGCGCAAAACGCTTGTCACGCAGCACGCGATCAACCTGATCAAATTCAGCCAGGCACCACATGCCGTATTGTTCCCAGAACAGCGGGCCGCCGCGCTCGTGCAATTGCGCGTAATAGTGGTAGGGATTTTTGTAGAAATCGGGGTCTTTCGGGTCGAGGCTGAATTGTCGCGTGCCGGTCCATTTGATCGTCATGATATTTTTCTATTTTGACTATGGGACCTTAAAGTCTATGGCGTCAATCGATGCCGGTGATTTTGTGGGTCTGCAGCGACAACTTCCACTCCGGGTGTTTCAGACAGTAGTCGATGGCGGCTGCGGTGTTGGCCGCCTGCTGTGGACTGTCCATCGGTTGCAGATAGCGATGGCTGAATTTAAGGTCGATAAAGCGCTCCGGCTGCGCCTCGTCTTCAATCTGCGGATAGACCAGTTTCAGTTCGTCGCCCGTGGTTTGCAACAGCGGCGCGCGGCCTTTGGGGCTGACGCAGATCCAGTCGATGCCGTGGGGCGCCTGGATCGTGCCATTGGTTTCTACCGCGATTTGAAAATCCTGTGCATGCAGTGCGGCGATCAGCGGTTCATCGAGCTGCAGCAATGGCTCTCCGCCAGTGCACACGACAAAACGATCTGTGTGGTTGTGATCGGGCCAGCGTTCGGCAATCGCGCTGGCAAGTGCTTCGGCTCGTTTAAACTTGCCGCCGCCCTGGCCATCGGTGCCGACGAAATCCGTATCGCAAAACGCACAAACTGCCGAGGCGCGCTGACGTTCTAACCCCGACCAAAGATTACAGCCGGCAAAGCGACAGAACACCGCCGGTCGCCCGGCGTGTGTGCCTTCGCCCTGCAGGGTGTAGAAGATTTCCTTAACGGAGTAGGTCATTTTTTACACCGATAGTCCGCAAGAGGGTTCGCTCCAGCTCAATGCGCAACCGCAGGTGGGTGTTTGCAGCAGGTCGATGCGATCGAGCTGCGGCAGGGTATTGGATAAACGCTGTCGCACCCACTGGGCGATCCAGGCGAGATTGCCGTTGGCGGGTCCGTCCAGTGTGGCGAGGTTGTGGTGATCCAGTTGCCGATAGATCGGGCTGAACATTTCTTTGACATCGCCGTAGTCGACGGTCCAGCCCATCACAGTGTCGAGCGGCGCGGTCAGGTGCAGGCGCGACAAATAGCTGTGGCCGTGCAGCTGGCGGCGCGGATCATTGGCGGGAGCGGCCGGCAGCAAAGTGGCGGCCTCAAAGCGTTGTTCTTTCCAGATCCGGTGTTCGCGGCCATTGTAGTGGCAGCCTGAGGTCGCAGTCTCGAAGGTGGATACGCAGGACAACTGCGGCAGTGCGTCGCGCACTTGGTCCCAGATCCACGTGGCGAGCAGTTCGCTGGTTGGGATCTCAAGCCCGGCAATGTCGTTCAGGCAGGCCAGGTGCAACTGTTGGCCAAGCGGTTGCCAGGCGTTGTCGATGTCATCGTAGCTGATCGCTGGCGCAGCGCTGGCGGCCGTTTCGGTGTGCAACATCACTTCAAAGCCATGACCGTGCATTCGTCCGCACTGATGGCCCGCGGGTACGTTGTTGAGTTGGTGCGCCGCCTCGAAACGGAAGCGTCGCCAGCGGTGGGCGCGGCCAGCCGCATCGAGATCGACGCCCTGATCGCGCGTGCTTTGCACGCGGGCGTGCGCCACCGGAAATGGCAGTCGCTCAATCAGAAAGCGCGCGAGGTGTTCATCTGACGGGACTGGCAGCAACTCATTGAGCAGGCTGTAGCTCAGCGGTTCGACGGCGGTGTGCAGCAGGCCTTGCAGGTCGTCGGCCTGGGCGCCTTCAAAGCTTATGTGTGAGTCGGGCACGGCCGCGCGAACGTTTGCGACAAACCCGTGACCGTGCAGACCGGCGGCGCGGTGGCTGCCCGGCAGCGTATCGAGGCGCCGCGCCGCTTCGAAAGGGGCCGCGGCTATGAATTGCAGTTGATCGCTCATGTCCGGGCGTAGGCGATCGGGTCGCTGTGGCCGGCATCGGCAAAGCCTTTGCGTCGCAGCACGCAGGAGTCGCATCGACCGCAGGATACGCCGTCGTCTGTGGGGTCGTAGCAGCTTAGGGTCTTGCCGTAGTCAACGCCGAGCCCGAGACCGGTGGCGATAATCTGTGCTTTGGTCATGTCGATCAGCGGGGTGTGAATTTTCAGTCGCTGGCTGCCATCGACACCGGATTTTGTCGCCAGATTCGCCATGGTTTCATAGGCGGCAATGTATTCCGGGCGGCAATCGGGATAGCCGCTGTAGTCCAGCGCATTGACACCAATGAAAATGTCCGACGCATTCAGCACTTCTGCCCAGGCCAGCGCGAACGATAGAAACACGGTGTTGCGCGCCGGTACATAAGTGATTGGGATGCCTTCGTCCATGTCTTCCACCGACTGTTGTTTCGGTACGTCGATATCGGCGGTCAGCGCTGAGCCGCCGAACACGCGCAGATCAATATCGGCCACCACGTGCTCGGCGACACCGAATTGTTCGGCCACTCGGCGTGCGGCGTCCAGCTCGATTGCATGGCGCTGGCCATAGCGAAATGACAGCGCGTGTGTGTGGTAGCCGGCGTTTTTTGCAATGGCGAGGACGGTGGTTGAATCCAGGCCGCCGCTCAACAGCACCACAGCGTTTTTGGATTGAGTCATGAAGGCGGGCCTGATGGGTGAAATGGCAGTGCGTGACGATGCGCGACGGCCCGGTGACGGCAGAGGCGCTATCGGGCTATGGAAAACCGCGTATTATACTGAGCATCGCGCGCAATAGCATTTACCGGATTCGACTCGGATTGGCAGATTGTGAGGCGGGACACTACATGCAGGCGAGGGTAGAAGGGGCATGGACCCAGCCGGCGCGGGCCACAGTGCACGGATCGGCCCAATGAATCAATCGCTCGTTCATCTCGGATTCACACCCTGGTTCAGTCTACAGCTCACGCTGGATGATATGGAACAGCGACAACTTGCGCGCGTCATGCAGGTGCAGCGTTCGCAGCTTGTCGTCAGCGATGGCGAATCGAGCTGGTCTGTCGACTTGCGCGGCCGTGTGGTTGAGTGCTCGATTGACGAGCGCGCGACTGTCGGAGACTGGGTGGTGCTTGATAACGACGGTGCCACACTGGAGCGTGTGCTCGAGCGCAAGAGCGTTTTCAAACGCGTGGGCGCCGGCAATAAAACGGATTTACAGTTGATCGCCGCCAATATCGACACCCTGTTTATTGTGACGTCCTGCAATGATGACTTCAATGAATCCCGGCTGGAACGCTATCTCGCGGTGGCAACCGAGGCAGGCGTTGATCCGGTGATTGTCATCACCCGTGCCGATCAGGCAGACGATCCCGAAACCTTTCAGCGTCGAGCCAGTGCGCTGCAAGCCGGTCTGCCGGTGATTGCAGTCAATGCGCTGGATACTGCCAGTCTGGACGCCATCTCGCCCTGGGTCAGTGCCGCTACAACCGTGGCATTGGTGGGGTCATCCGGGGTTGGAAAATCGAGTATCGTGAATCTCTTGGCAGGGGAGGTAGTGGCCACCACCGGCGCCATTCGCGAACAGGATTCCAGTGGCCGTCACACCACCACCTATCGCTCGTTGTATCGATTGCCGGCGGGTGGATTGTTGCTGGATGTGCCCGGCATGCGCGAGTTGAAAGTTGCGCAACTGGACAATGCGCTCGACAGTGTTTTCCAGGAGGTTGAGATGCTGGCGCAGCAATGCCGGTTCTCGGTTTGTACTCATGGTGACGAACCGAATTGTGCAGTACAGCGGGCGATCAGTTCGGGGGCGCTCGATCGTCGACGTTTGCAGAACTACCAAAAGTTACTTGATGAGGAGGCCAGAAACAACCAGTCGCTGGCGCAACGTCGCCAGCAGGATCGCGATTTTGGCAAGATGGTCCGGCAACATGTACAGTACAAGCACCGGGATCGCTAGTGCACAACACCGCCACGATGGCGATGTTGTGCTGTTCTGCGTGTGGCTTAGCCTGGGCTAGTTCCGACGGACGTTGAATCGGTCCAACCTAAAGGTACCCGAGCCCCAAAAAGTCTCTGTGCCCAGTTCAATAGCGCCCATGCAGGTATTGCCGATGGCAGGTACGCCAAAGGCCGGAGCACTGTCACGAGTCCATTCGACAAACGCATTCCAGTTCAGAGTGCCAGACGTCATTGGGGTTTGCGCGACATAGGCCACATAACCCCATCCGAGTGACGGATTAATGAAAACATCCCACTCGCGACCATCGATCGTTGCGGTGCCTACTGGCGGCCCGGGCGTTCGCACATCGGGTTTACCCACCCAGACCATCATTTCAAAATGTTTGTTGTTTTGTTCGGCTTCGCAACTGGTGTGAAAGAAAGATTCGAAGGCAACATTGCGTTCGGCATTGCCGGTCTCGGAGTAGGCGAAATCAACCTGAAACTGCGGCAGGCTATTAATGTTTGCAGGCAGTCCGGTCTGCGCTACGGTACCAGACAAGTTATAGCGTGTTTTGCGGCCGTAATACACTTGCGGGTAAGACTTTACCGAATACTCGTTGCCGCCGGTGCGTGGCAGCCAGTTGTAGTCCCATTGAGCCACCGGGCGCCCTGCTGATCCCGTCAGTTCAATGCATTGAGACCAATCGTCTGAGTACACGGCATTGGCATTCCAAACATTGTTTTGCAAGCGATAATTGCCATAGGATATCTCTTGCCATGGCGTACAGATTCGCTGATTCAGCAATGGATCATTACGAGTGCCGGTGACACCACTGACAACGACACAGGTGGTGCCGTTTTCGTAGCCAAAGCCGCTGTTGTCCACATCGCTCGTATCAGTCAGACAAATGGGCCGCCCGTTTGTCGATCCTGCACTGGCGGCACCCACCGGGGGTGGCGCTGCCTGTGCAGAATCATCCTGCGCTTCTTCGCTGTTTTCGTCGTCGTTTTGTGAACGTCCGCTGTCGGTAGAGACAATACAACTGGCGTTATTCTCCCAGCCCCAGCCATCTCCATCTGGATCAGAGTTGCCGTTGGTGCAAAGCGGGTGTCGGCTGCTGTTGGCTGGTGTTGTAGTCGTCTGCTCGGTCGTTTGTTGCGTTGGCACAACGATACAACTCGCGTTGTTTTCCCACCCCCATCCATCACCGTCTGAATCGCTGGCGGCGCTGGTGCAGTTTGGGTGCGTGGAAGCAGACAGGGCGGGGGTGTAAGCGGGAAAAACAATGCTCGCCAAAAGCGCGATTGGGACTGTGTCCCTTATAGATAGCCGTAATCGGTAATTCATTAGTAGCGGTTTCTCAGTTTATTTTAGAAATCTGCCCTCGCAGATAGAAGGACTGTGGCACATCTTTCTGAAACAACCAGAGGGATTAAAATTTTGTAACCGGCGTTTTTGCTCACCTCATATGATTGAGAAAACTGTGGATTCAAAATTCACTCGCTAGAAAATGGTTTAAGTTCGGTAGTCAAATAATTGCCATGACTGGCACTTGATATTTGGCTCCATAAAACCTGATCACCTATTGACGCTTGCGGCACCACACGGTTTGCTGCGTATTACCAATCGCTTATGTTTTCGGATGGCGAACGATTGTTACGTTGAGAGCAAAAACAGGATGACCGATCAATACGCCAGTTTGGTTTACACGGGTACAACGCTGTGTGAGGTTTGTTTCAGACGTACCACATTGACTGATCTGGTTGTGGTCAAAACAGCGCAGATAGATCGTCGAGTGTGACCCGGTGTTGTGTGGTCCCCCACAGTCCCTGACAGCTAAAACCGTCAAAGCGACACATGTCATCGGGTTGATGGCGTAGTGGCGTGATCGGGTTTTGCAGATGTTGCAACTCGATCATTAGATACGGACGGCGCCAAAGCCACTCACGATTAGCAACGGCCTTCAAATCGGTGTTCGGTGCAGTTTCGTGATGCCAGGTAAAGAAGTACAAACAGAATGCGTGTTCGGCAACCGGCTGAATCGAGATCAGTCGCAGGCCCAGCTGGTGAATCAGAAAAGCCCGGGCGCGATCGATGTCGTGTACGCGCAAGGTCAGGTGAGCAAGCGTTGCGTTTTGCGCGAGTGGGTGTTCGCCGTCAACTGGTCGCTCTGCGCCACTGAATCCGTGCTGCAGCAATTCGATATTGAATCCGGCAGGGTCCTGCAGGTGAGCGAGATAGCCGATGTCACGGAATTGCACGGGGTCGCTAACTGTGTAGGCGTGTTTACGCAAGTACGTTACCGCTTTGTCCAGTGCGGGCACGGTGATGCCGAGTTTCCAATAGAAATCATCACGCGTGTGCTGATAAGACGCGCGCGCACCTGTGTGGAATGACAACGCCGTTTGCCCGTCGGGAAAACAAAAATCGTAGCGATCGCCATGCTGGCTCAGTTCCATACCGAGCAGATCGCCGTAGAAGGTCTCTAGCGGTTCAAGATGTTCGACCTGAAAGTAGAGGTGGTTGATGCGGCAGCTCATCACGGGCAATCCTTTTTAGTGGTGGTCTGTGCGCATCGTTGCACGCCTTGGTAAGGCACGGCCGGCGCGCGTATAATCCCCGGGTGACGTGGTGTCAGTGCGTGGTCGATATCGTTAGGGCACGTGTGGCGTGAGGGCGTTGTGCATGTGGTCCCGCGTCCTGGCTCGATCTTAATGCTTAAATTTGGAGATTCACCTTGTTTCTTTGTTGTGGCGATGCACTTTTTGATATGTTCTCCACGCCCACCGAGCGGCTCGGCAGTGTTGCGCTGGAAGGTTTCGTCGGTGGCTCGCCGATGAATGTCGCGTCTGGTCTGGCGCGTCTGGGTCATCCGTCGCGTTACTTTACCAAGCTTTCGTCGGATATGTTTGGCGTGCGAATGCGCGATTGGCTGACGGCCAACGGCATCGACACCAGCCTGTCACTCGACACCGATCTGAATACTACCCTGGCCGTCGTGGAGCTGGCCGACGATGGCTCTGCGCGCTATGTGTTCTATACCAGCAATACTGCGGATGTCAGCATTGCCTTGTCGGAATTGCCATCGTCGCTGCCTGCCGAAATTAAGTTGCTGCATTTTGGCTCGTACAGCACCGCCGTGGAGCCGACTGCCAGTAGCCTGGCACATTTTGCAAAAGTGCAAAGTGCCGGCCGCGTCATCAGTTATGACCCGAATCTGCGCCCCTCAATCGAACCGGATATCGACAAATGGCGGGAGATGTTCTCTTCGTTTGCCGGCAGCGCCAAAGTCATCAAAGCCAGCGATGAGGATATCGAGACCCTGCTGGGTGCGGACCGCGAGGACAACTTCGTCGCCGATTGTTTTTCACATGGTGCGCAACTGGTTTTTATCACCCGCGGTGCCGAGGGCGCGAGTGGATTCAAACCCGATGGCACCGTTGTTCACGTCGATGGCGTGTCGGTAGATGTAGTGGACACAGTCGGTGCAGGCGACACCTTTCAGGCTGCCACCTTGCACTGGCTACAGAGCAATGGGCATTTGGGCGCGGCTGAAATCACCGGTGACGTCGATGTGCAGGCGAGTATGTCGTTTGCGATTCGGGCTGCTGCTGTTACCTGCACTCGCAAGGGAGCCGATCTGCCCACGCTTGCCGATCTGCAGTAATCGGCACTGACTGACCGCTTGACCAGGGGATAGGTACAACGCCCGACTCTGGGCAGTCGTGTTGTGGTTCAACATTGACGCCGGTACCAGGAGTAACCCGAGTACCGGCGCCTGACTTCAGGTTACCGCTTTGAACAGGGCTTCAATCTGAGCCTTACCCGTTTGGGCGATGACTCGATCGACCTCGCTGCCTTTGTTGAACATGATCAACGTGGAGCGGCGTCTGATGTTCAGATCGCTGACTGCGTCGGATCTGCCCCATTTGTCCCAGTCTGCGCGAATCAGTTTCACTGCGGCGTAGGCGGGGTTGCTGTCGATTAGTGCACTCACGGTGCGCTCTTGGCTTCGACAGGTGGGTCACCAATCAGAGAGAATGCCTAAGAGGAATGGTTCGCCACTCTCAAGGGCTGCGGCGTAAACCTCAGGCGTGAATTCGATAAAATCGCCCTCCGCCTGCGCTATCTGCATTGCGGGTAGTGCGGTCAATGCCGCCATACCCTGCAATAACTGCCTTCGATTCATATCTATCTCTTCTCCGGAGTCATAACGTTTGCTGGTTGGATGTATAGTCAACTAATAGGGCGACTATCTTACCTGTGGCTCAGACCTTGTCGAGGGCGGAAGATTCAATCGCGCCTGGCGTCGCCGGGCCAGCGGCCAGATCAGTCGTCGGGCTGCGCCTCGAACTCGCGACGCTTTTGCTCCATCCAGTCTGCCATCGCGCCAGGTTTCTCCATCAGCGCCTTCATTTCCGCCATCACCTTCAGATGATCGGCGTCCTGCTTCTGAAACATCTCCATGCCGTGTTGCTTGCTCAACTCGGCCATTTCCTCAAATGTGCTGGCGGTGAAAGTCTCGTCGCAGGCGCCGCCGAGTTGCCTGCAGGTCATTGTTTTCATTGATTCATCGCTCATGGGTGGGGAGGATGCCTAGATTATCCGCTTGGCACAGCGCTGAATATGGGCAATAGCCTTGCGAACTGGACAGAATGGCAGTGTCGATTGGCGTGCCCGCGCGGCGAAGCGATTCACCATAGACAAACTGGATGCCCAGGCGTTGCAACCGGGGATGCAGGCCAGGTGTTTTCCCGGCGTGCTGGTCATTGAGCGGGTGATCAACCCGGGCTCGACAAAGACCGGACGCGTGGCCGGTGCACTGGAGGCAGCGTCGCGGGCGAGTGGAAAGTCTGATCAGCAGTTACTCAAGTAGGCTGAAGCCGAATTACCGATGGGGCGTATCGGCGAGCCCGAAGAGGTCCCCGAGTCGCGTGTTTCTGGCATCGGATCGCGCGAGCTATGTGACGGGTGCAATCATTCCAATGGACGATGGCGCGGCTTTGGTAATTTGATGGAGAAATTGGGCCTGCTACCGAGTGCGGTATTCAGTGGGCGCGAGGTGGCCTGCCGTCTTCAGCGGGCGCACTCTTGAATCACTGCACAACAACGCGAAATTCGTCGAGACTGAATGTGCCTTGCCCCCAGAATGTTTCAGTGCCAATTTCAATGGCACCCATGCAGGTGTTGTCGTTCAGAGTGGGCACACCGTAGGCGGGTCCGTTGAATCTAACCCAGTCGACGAACTGGTTCCAGTTGAGCACGCCGTGGCTGGTTTCATTGTCTGCAACAAACGCCACATAACCCCAGCCAAGCGTTGGATTGGTGTGCACGCTCCAGTCTCTGCCATCGAAGTTTACTTCTGCGACTTTAGGGCCCGGAGTTCTTATGGTCGGCACGCCGACCCAAACCATCAATTCGAATTGTTTGTTCCATTCCTCTGCTTGGCAACTCGTGTGAAAGAAGGACTCGAGGGCGACATTGCGCTCTGCGTTGCCAGTTTCCGAATAACGGTAGCGGATTTGAAAGTTGCGCAGTTGGCTTAAAGGGGCCGGCAATCCCAGGCGTGTGGCTGGTCCGGATATTGAGTTGCCGGTTTTTCGGCCATAGTAAACCTGCGGGTAGCTCTTGACGGAAAATTCGTCGCCACCATTGCGGGCCAGCCAGTTGTAGTCCCAACGTGGCGCAAATTGAGACGCGGAACCACGCAGTTCGATGCACTGATGCCAGTTGTCTGAGTAGACTTCGCTCTCGTTCCAGGTATTGTTTTGCAATACGTAATCGCCGTAGCTGATTTCCGCCCAGGGCTGACACCAGCGCGTATTCAGTAGTGGCATTTGCGCAGTGGCGGTGGTTCCGCTGGCCACGATACACGTACGGTTATTCTCGAAGCCGAATCCATCGGAGTTGCCGTCACTGGCGTCTGTCAGGCAGACCGGACGTCCGTCGATCCAGCCAATGCCCGGAACGGTAACCGGGCCGGGCACGTTGGCTCCGGGGTCGGGTGGACTATCTGCGACTGGAAGTTGACTCGAAGGCCACCGACAGGATTGTTCGTTCTCCCAACCCCATCCGCCACCGTTATCCAGTGCGTTTTCTGTGCACACCGGCCTCGGTTGCTCAGCTACTATTTGTTGGGGAGTGACCGTTTCGTCCGACGATAGCGTCTGGCTGCTAAGGTCTAATGGTACGGTATTGTTTTCTGTCGCCAGTTTTGCTGAATCACAGCCCAGCACTGCCGTGGCCAGGCAGAGTACGGAAGCTAATTTCATTGCATACCATCGTTACAAAAAATGATCAGCGATTTGTCGCCGATCATGTGAGTACAGGCAGACGCAAAAAATTCTCAAGCTCCCTGACGTGTGTGCCTGTGAGTAAAATTCGATTTTCCACTGTGGACCCATTAAGCGTAGATAGCGCTTGTACGGGCTGGTGCTCATGCATTTAGACGCTATATCAGAAAACAACCTGGCTCAACCGAAGTCTGTAGCTGTGAAAAGCTAGTCACCCTGTTGATCAAGCGGCCCACTCGATGACGCTCGCCGTTATTGGCGAACAGCTTGGGGTATGATCTCGCCACGAATGGAAGCCGCGCAGTGTACATTAAAAATCCGCAGAGGCTTAACTGGCAAATGACAGATTCAAAGGATCGAGGACAGGTTGAAACAGGCGCCAGGATCCCATGGTGGTACCTAAGTTCTGCTTGTTGCCCGCATCGATAAGGTTCGTCGGGAGGGGGAGAATTGAATTATCGCCTGGTGTGGTATGCCGCCGTGCAAGACACACTTGTTTACAAATGGATTGTAAGAGCAGTGCGCTGCAATCGGGAGGAGGGCGGTCGTAGTGGCTGTTGATTCAGCGGGTGGCTGATAAACATTTGTGGGCCGGATGCCGTTTATCTGAAGGGCTGTTATATCAGCGCCACTGTGTCGCGATTGCCTGATGCTGCGTCGAAGAAGAAACCTTTTTCCTGTGGGAAATCGACAGACACTGTGCTGTGAATGGCTGCGTCAAAATCACGGGGCATTTTGATCGTCATGGTGTCATCAGCCAGGCTGAGTGTCACCAGCGTGTATTCACCGGTTTGCTCCGAGGCGAAAACAGTGGCGTCGAATAGTCCGTTGCCGGCCTCACCCACGGTTGAATCTTCGGGGCGAAAGCCCATCACAGTATTGCCACTGGCGCCGTTACCAGAGACTGCCAGGGCCATGCCGGTTGACTCGAAGCGGTTGTTTGCGATGCTGCCGTGAACGAAATTCATGGGTGGCGAGCCCATAAAGCCCGCAACGAACAGTGTGGCTGGCTCATCGTAGACTTCACGTGGCGTGCCCAGTTGTTGCAACACGCCCTCATTCATAATCGCCACCCGGTGGGCGAGGGTCATGGCCTCGATCTGATCGTGCGTAACGTAGACGGTAGTGGTCCCCAGATCATGTTGCATATGCTTGAGTTCGGCGCGCATATGGCCACGAAGTTTAGCATCCAGATTGGACAGCGGTTCGTCCATTAGAAAGGCGTAGGGTCGGCGTATCATTGCGCGGCCGAGTGCTACGCGCTGTCGCTGGCCGCCAGACAGCTCGCGCGGATATCGCGCCAGATAGTCTTCCATGTGGACCTGGGTAGCCGTGTCGCGAACGGCATCGGCGACTTCGTCAGGTTTGTAGCCGGCCACCTTCAGTGGAAAGCCCATGTTTTCGGCCACGGTCTTGTGTGGATACAGTGCGTATGACTGGAACACCATCGCGATATCGCGATACTTGGGCAAGGCATTGGTGATGTCGTTGCCGCCCAGCTCAATGGTGCCGGAGTCAGCGGATTCGAGGCCGGCAATCATGCGTAGCGCCGTGGTTTTGCCGCAACCGGATGGACCGAGCAAAACCAGAAACTCTCCAGGTTCCACTTCCAGGTCCAGGTCTTTCACTACATGCACACTGCCAAACGATTTATTCAGTTTTCGCAGTGATAATCGCTTTGCAGTCTCGCTGGATGGATTGCCTGTATGCACCTTCTCTATCCTTTCACCGCGCCCAGCAGAACGCCCTTGCTGATAAAGCGCTGCAGTAGTATGGCCATGAAGACAACCGGCAGAATCATAATGACGATAACCACGCACATGCTCCACCACAAAATGCCGCGCTCACCGGCGTTCATCGCCGAGACCAGTATCGGAATGGTCTGAGCTTTAGAAGTCGACAGGAACACTGCCAGGATATATTCATTCCACGCCAGAATCAGGATGAGCA
>CAZYDV010000068.1:0-4927 GCA_964646405.1 uncultured Granulosicoccaceae bacterium
TTCCCAGCACGGGATCGATGCCCCCCTCAAGTGCCATCACCTTGGGTGAACCGGCGAGTATCAGGCCGATGTGACCGGCGCTGGCAATCGTGCGGGCGTAGTAGCCGATAGCGCCGGTTGACGAGCGCGTATTGTGCGTGCTGACCAGCGCGATACCCGTTGATTGCACCATTTCTGCCGCCAGTTGTGCCGCCTCCAGCAACACCACCATACCGATATTGCCGTGGCTATTGATAGTGGCCAGACAGGGTGATTTGCGTGAGATCTGCGTTGCCTTTTTGGGGCTGTCGGGCAGTATCGTGCGTTCGATAATTTTGATCAGTCCCTGACTATTGCCACGCATCTGAGCGTAGAGCAGTACATCGGCGACCGTCTGGCGTTCGTGTTCATCCAGGCCCAGTTGTCGTAGCGCCTGTAGCGTAATCTCACGCAAGCGTCGCAGGCTGGTTTCTTTGCGAATCGCATGCGGGTGGTTGTTCAATGCTTCTCCTCCAGCTCCTCGACGGTACGGGGCCAGTCCTGTTTCAATAGTCGTGACAGTGAGCGATCGGCCAGTACCTTGCCGCCAGTCTGGCAGCGTGGACAGTAGTTTGTTTCGTTGCTGACGTAGCGGATGCGTTGTACTAAGGTGCCACAGTCTGGGCAGGGTTCCCGATAGCGCCCGTGCACTGCCATGCCGTCGCGAAAGGCGGTCACTTTTTCAGGGAATCTGTCGCCGTTGTCGCTTTTGAGTTTTTTGGTCCAGCTGCTCAGTACTTTGCGGGTGGCCTGATGCAGCTGCTTGATCTCCTCGGTAGACAGTTTTTGCGTCTGCTTGACGGGCGAGAGCCTCGCCTGGTGCAGAATTTCATCGGAGTAGGCATTGCCGATACCGCTGAACAGGCCCGGGTCAGTCAACGCGCGCTTCAGGGTGTGATTGCGCAAAGTCAGACGCTCGCGAAATTCAGCCAGTTTGATGCCGTCGATTTCCAGTCCGCCGCGATCCATTTGCTGTAACGCCGTCGCATTGTCGAAAAGGTGCAGCGAAGCGCGCCGTTTACTGCCGGCTTCTGTCAGCAATAGCGTGCCGTTGGCAAAACAGAAGCTCAATATTCCTTTGCGCGGACGCTTTTTTGCGTCGGCCGGGTACCAGTGCAGGCGACCTGCAATCATCAGGTGGATGACCGCCCAGTGTTCGCCCTCGAACTCAAAACTAATCCGTTTGCCGATTCTGCCAGCCTGCACGAGTTTACGATCAGCCAGATCTGTCACGGCCGGTTGCACGGTGCGCAACACGAACGGGTTGTGTAGTGCCAGCTCGATCAGCGGCTGGCCGCGCAGGCGTTCGTTAAGTGCATCAACATAAAGCGTGATATCGGGCAGCTCGGGCATAGGGGCTCCCAGTCTTGGACAATCGCTACTCGGCCAGTTGCAGCAAGAGTTTGCCATCCTCGACCCGGATGTCGTCAATGCCGTCCGCGAATGCGCTCCAGAAACCGTCGGCGGCGCCAAACTCTTCGATCAGGTCGATATTCTTCAGTCCGCCCAACCAGGCATTCGGCATGGGTACACCCCAAACGCTGACGCCCTGCAGCACCACCACCGGGCGATTTTGTGCGTAGGATACCGTCGCGCCGCTGCTGACCTTGAGCGTCTTGCCACCGATGAACGGGAAATCCGGGTCGAGATCGATCAGCAGCTTGACGCTCGCGACATCGTCGGCCAGATCGACCACCAGTTGCTCGGCCAGATCAGTGTTTTCGGCCAGCAGCGCGTTGAGTTCGCGCTCGCTGAGCTCGATGCGTCGGCGACTGTCGTCCTCCTTGTATCGTTCGGGTTGAATCTCTTGCGGTTGCGGGTTTGCCGCGTCGGTCTGCGCGGGCTCTGCCTGCTGGCCGATCGCATCGATCTTGGCGCTGAGGATGGTCTGCTCTTTGTCATTCAACTTTACCGGTTTGAATTCGCTGGCAAAAACCCGGCTGTTGATCAACCACAAGGTGCCGGCCACGGTGACAATAATAGTCAGCAGGATAATCCCCAGGATCGACAGGCAGCCGAATGAACGCGAGCCTGGCGCGGATTGAGGGTCGACTGGTTGTTGATTGACGTTTGGCAATAGATGCTCCAAAAGGGCTGGCCCTGTGCCCAGGGCCAGCACTGTAAGCTTTATTCCCTGTCGTATTGGATGTTTATAACCTATAAGTAATGGAGGTAGACGACGGGCTCGGTTAAACAGGGTCAAAACAATAACAACAAAGCAGTCCATGCCAGTTTATATCCCAAGATCCCCAGATCGTGGCTGCCCGTCGTATGGGGTTGCCGCCGACGGCGACAGAGCCTCTCGTGCCAGGTCGTCCTCATGACAGCCAACCAACCGCATAGTGGGTGCGAATGGTGAGCGCTCCAACGACGCAAAGCCAGTCTGCAGGCTGGGACAGCTTCGTGTCCCCAGGCGCGAGCGGGCTGTTCCCTTGGCGCAGTGGGCGCAGTCTGATCGCCATATTGTTTGCGCTGTTGCTGGCGGTGAGCCTGGCTATTTTCTGGGCTATTCCGCATTTTGAAAATCGCCTCGATACCAGCGTAAAAGCGGATTTGCGTGCCGCCGGGATTGATCCCCAAACGCTGGAATTCGATTGGGCCTACCGCGATGTGAAAATATCCGGTGTGTTGCCTGAGGGCTTAGACGAAGCACAGCTTGCCAATGTAGTCCGACTGGCAGATGGCAGCGGTGCTCGCAACATCCTGATTGCCGTAGAACCTGCTCCGCAGGCCGCGCCAGATCCCGTTCAGGAGCCCCCGGTACCGGTGTTGCCGCCCGCGCTTGCCGTCAGTGTGAACTCGCGAGATGGCACAGTCGAACTAGCTGGCACGGTGCTGTCTGCGCGGCAGCGAGATGCGCTGGTGAACGCGGCGCTGGTGGCAGAGGGTGTGGTCAACATCAATGACAACCTCGAGATTGTGGGTGATCGCGAACCCGATGAGCAATCGGACGCCAGACTCTCCGTGCTCGCAGAGCTCTTGGCGCACGTGGGGCCAGAACAGGTGGCCAGCGCCCAGGCGACACTGACCGACAGTGAATTGAATTATCGTATCAAGGCCAAGGATCGCGGCAGTGCTGAATTAATTGAGCAGGCGGTGTCAGTCGCACTGGTCGATTTTCAGGTCACTGGCGAGATAGATCACGTCAAGGCTGGAGAGGTCGATATCACGGCCAGCAGAGATAAAAACGCCATGAGGCTGGCCGGCGAGGTGCTGAGCAATGAGCAGCGCATGCGCTTGCTGTTTGCCGCCGAAGAGGCGATGGGTGAACAGGGGCAGGTGATCGATCAGATCGAGGTCAGTGGCCAGGAGGCGCGATTGCCCGGGGCCGATGCCCGTGTCGACAGGCTGGTTGCCGTGGTGAGTCAGCTCGGTTCGAGCGAAAATGGCAGTGCCCGACTGCACGCCGATACGCTGAGTATTAACGCCGAACTGAAAGATCAGCAGGGCCTCGATCAGCTACGACTCATCGCCGCAGGCGCACGCGAAAACGGCATGGTCACTGAGGAGACATTGTCGCTGATCGGTGAGACAGAAAAGCAACAGGCGCAGCAAGAGCTGCAAACGAAGTTCGATGCGCTTGCGCTGGAGGTACAGCGCAACGTGTTGTTCGATACCGGCACTTCGCGACTGACGGCTACTGCCACGGCAACGCTGGATAAAGTTTCCGAAGTGATACTGCAGTATCCGGATTTGCTGATCGAGGTTGAGGGGCACACCGATAACCGCGGAAGACAGGAAGTCAACAACCGGCTCAGTGAAGCGCGGGCAAAAGCAGTTGTTGAGTATCTGAAAGGAAAATCAGTCGAACCTGAGCGCATGCAGCCGGTGGGTTATGGAGATCGCGTGCCGGTGGCGAGCAACGATACTCCGGAAGGTAGAAGTCAGAACCGTCGCGTGCAATTCACCACGGTCGACTCCTTCCAGATCATCGGTCAAGAACAATAAGAGAACACTAAGAGGTATTGGCAATGCTCTGGACTTTGTGGGATATCTTGATCCCGCTGTTAATTACCTTTGCGCTGGGTCTGTTGCTCGGCTGGCTACTGTGGCGCTGGCGGCGACGTCGAATATCGACGGCGCAGATTACGGCACTTGAGAATCCGGTGGTGCAAGTCAACGACGAGGGGCTTGCAGAACAACTGCGAAATTCCACCGATCAACTTGCACAGGTCAGACGCGAACTCGAGATCGAGCGCAACAGCAACCAGCTGTTAAAGAACAAGGTCGACGACCTGCGCCTACAAGAGCTGGCAGAAGCTGAAGACGGTGTCGTCGTCGATACCAGCAAGGTGGAACTCGAAGTCGAGTTGGTTCAATTAGAGAAAGAACGCGACCTGTTGCGTACTCAGCTGGACCAGTGTAAACGCACAGGTCAGTTGCAGATCGATGAAATTGCGGCCTTGAATGCCTCATTGAGTGATCAACAGGAGGACAGCCGGATATTGTCCAGCGAGCTCAGTTTGGCCAAGGCAGAACAAGCCCGCTTCGAGGCGAAACTCGAACAGCTACAGAGCGGTGCCGCGGCTCCGGTTGAAGGTGTCCGGGCAGCCGATGCCACGGCGAGAATTGCCGAACTGGAAGGGCAGTTGGTGCAGGCGCAGGGCGCGTTGGCTCAAAACGACTCCACCGTATTGCGTACCAGGCTTGACGAGGTAGAGGCAGAACTGCGCACGCGCAACAGCGAATTGTCCAGCGCCGAGCAGCAACTGGACCAGGCGCGGCAACAGGCCGAACAGGCAGCTCGCGCCGGCGAGAACAAAGTCGCCGACTCAGCCGTTGGCGCTGATCAGTCAGCGTTGGTCGGCGAGATGCAGGCTGCTATTGGGCAGAAAGATGCCGAGATCGTGAGACTGAAGAATAGCCTCAGCGCACTAGAAAATGATGCTCGGCATGATACTGCCGACAG
>CAZYDV010000068.1:5027-20930 GCA_964646405.1 uncultured Granulosicoccaceae bacterium
CACCGACAGCACCGACAGCACCGACAGCACCGACAGCACCGACAGCACCGACAGCACCGACAGCGGTGTCAGTGGCAATAACTCCGAAACAACCAGCATGCCCGATGGTGGGGGCAGCCCGGTTTCTAATGAGCTGGCCGGCTGGGGGTCGGTCGCCGGTGATGCTCAAACCGGTGTCAAATACAATACCGAATCTAGCGCAGATCAGGATCGAAGCGGTAAAGGTAAGCCAGTCACGGCGTCCAGCGACACGGCTTCTAACGCAACGACTAACATCCGTTCCGGGTCTGATGACAATCAGGCCGATGTCGACAGTGACACAAGCGGCGGCGTCATCGCGTCTGATCGTGGAGCGGCTATCGAATCAAGTCGGGTTGCTGCTGTAAACAATGATGTGAATTCCACCGCGGGCACTGCAAGCGCATCGGATGCGCCTGGGGTGCGTTCGAGCGAAACGGCTCAGGCGTCTGAAAGCAGAGTAGTTGGTGCAAGTGCCAGTGCAAGTGTAGATAGCGCCGGAGGCGATCGAGCCGATCAGGCAGACACTGCTGCTGCGAACAAAAATACCAGTGGTGGTGTGACAGCCAGCGGTTATGTGCCGATCGGCTGGGAGGTGCCCAGCACCGTTCCGGACAAGAAAGAGCGCGATAAACTCACGGACATCAAAGGCGTTGGTCCCAAGCTTGAAGGTGTTCTACACGCCAACGGGATCTACTATTTTCGACAAATCGCGCTGCTCGATGCGGCAGGTCTGGATGAACTGCAGGAGCAAATGCCCGAATTCAGAGGCCGAATTCAGCGCGACAACTGGCTGGGGCAGGCGGTGGATCTGCATCGCGAGAAATATGGCGAAGCGCCTTGATGGCCTGGCAGGGAGCGCGGAGACGCTCGTTAAGGCTCAGTCGCGCCAGCCCACGATGCACTGAGTGTCGCGGATGTTTTGCAGCATAGAGTAATCGGCTGTCACGATTCGATAGTCGAGTTTGGAACCGAAACGCAAGCGGCCGCCAAACTGGCGCGCCAGCGCCTTCTCCACTCTGGCCGTGTTCTCTGCGTTGTCGACCACAACGAACAACATCAGGCGCGACTGCGTCGCGGCGCCGATTTCGATCACCTCCGGCAAGTGAGCTTCCCTGACTTCCTCAAGATCCGATAGTACTGCGGAGATCTTGCGCAGCAGTGACGGGTCGGTCGGTTTGCCGGGTGCGGAGACGACGAGCGTAGTATTGGTGTTGAGGGTATCCATCGTTATCCGGCCAAGTTCAGTCTGCGTGTGCGCCAACCAGTTCGCCCAGTTCGGCGATGGGCGGGATAGCGGATTGCGCGCCGGGTCGTGTGCAGGCAAACGCGGCGGCGGCGTTGGCGACTTTGCAACTGTTCTGCAGCGAACGTTCACGATCCATCATCGCCCCCAGATAGCCGGCAAACGTGTCACCGGCGCCAACGGTATCAATCGCATCGATTCTAATGCCGGGCAACTCGAATGCCTGGTTGGTCGTGATATCAAAGCCTTTTAGTCCGCGCGCGCCGAGGGTTTGAATTGTGCTGCAACCCAAACGTTGTGCCAATGCGGTTGGCGTCTGCTCAGCGGACGGATCGAGTTTTAGGTCTGCACAGAGTAGCTCAGCCTCGCTTTGGTTGACGAGCAGCACATCAACATTCCCGAAGTAGCTTTCCGGCATGGTGTAGTAGGGTGCAAGGCTTGCGATGACTCTGGCGCCTTTTTGTCTGGCAGTCTCCGCGGCGGCCTCGACACAGGGCAACGGCACCTCCAATTGCAATAGCAGGGTATCGCCATCGGCGATCGACATTTCTTTTGCCTGGTCAACGCTGACCGCGTCATTGGCGCCGGCCAGCACCACGATCTGATTCTCGCCGCGAGCATCGACGAATACGAATGCGCAGCCTGTCGCGCCGGGCACCTTGCGCACATCGTCGAGCGAGACCTGTGCCGTTTTCAACAGCGCCAGCGCCTGGGCGGCGACCTCGTCACTGCCTACAGCGCCATGCAGGGCCACTTGGCTGCCGGCGCGGCTGGCCGCCAGCGCCTGGTTGGCGCCCTTGCCACCGGGGGTGAGTTCCAGCTGATTCGCGTGTACCGTCTCGCCGGCGCCGGGCAACCGCTGCAGTTGGCAGCCGTAGTCGATATTGATGGAACCCAGAACGTGAATCATCTCGATTTACCGGTGGCTAGGAATCTGGCGAACATGGCCAGACCGGCGTCGATCATCCCTGTATCGACGGAGTTGAAGCGGTAGTATACAAGTCTATGAGTACGATCTCGACCAAGCGAAAAATGCGCCGTATCGCCCTTCATTCACAGGGTCTGGTTGGCAAACAGCCCTTTGGAAGGGGGGCAGCGGCCGTATTGAAAGCGATTCGTCACCTGGGCTACATCCAGATTGATACGATTTCCGTCGTACAGCGTGCGCATCATCACGTTCTGTGGACGAGGGTACCTGGCTACCGGTCATCCATGCTGGAGAGATTGGTGGCGAACAAACAAGTGTTCGAGTACTGGTTTCATGCCGCAGCGTACCTGCCAATGGACGACTTTCGGTTCGTGCTGCCACGAATGCACGCCATCAAGTCCGGACAAAAGCACTGGTTCAGGGACACCAGCGAACAGTTGATGCGCGAGGTTGTCGATCGAATACGAATTGAGGGGCCACTGATGGCGCGAGACTTTAGTGAACCGGTCGAGGGCAAGAGCGGCTGGTGGGACTGGAAACCGACGAAGCAGGCGCTTGAACAGCTTTTCATTCAGGGTGATCTGATGGTCGTTGGGCGCGAGGGATTTCAGAAACGCTACGATCTAACAGAGCGCGCGCTGCCAGAAGGTGTGGACACGCGCTTTCCCGACGATCGCGAGCAGGCGATCCACCTGATCGATACCAGCCTGCGAGCTAATGGCTTTGCCAGTCGCAAATCGTTTACTTACTTACGCAAGGGCGCAGAACTACGCAAAGCGGTAACCGACGAGCTCGCCGCCCGGGTGGATGCTAAAACGCTTTTGGCACTTGGCGATTCGTTTGACGGTTATTATGCCGTGCCAGACATCCTGGAGACATCGATCCCAAGAATAGGCAAGACCGTAAAACTGTTGTCGCCATTTGACAACAGCGTTATCCAGCGCGAGCGCCTGGATAGTGTTTTTGATTTCGATTATCAGATCGAATGCTATGTGCCAGCGGCCAAACGCAACTACGGCTATTTCTGCTTACCCGTACTGTACGGTGATGGCTTTGTCGGACGCATCGACTGCAAGGCGCATCGCAAAGAATCCCGGTTGAATGTGGTATCCCTTCATATGGAGATTGAACCTGACGAAGCGCTGCTCTCTGCGTTGGGTGATGCATTACAGTCATTTGCAGCGTTCAACGAATGCGACTCGATAGAATTTGACAAAGCCGTTGCGAAACCCTGGCGAGTTATTGGGGAGGCCGCCTGACCGGCCTTACCGATCGGGTTCGCCATCAACTGGATCAGGGGCTCGGAAGCGTCCAATGGATTCGGATTTCGAAGGTTCGTGGCGTTGCCTGTGGCCCGTTGGTTTTGTCGGCCGGCTGGAGGTCAATGCCTCTAGACGGGGACCGATAGGCGAGAGGCCGATGGCGTATATTCGCGGTTGCGAATTCAACGAAACGCCGATCAGGATGTGAACATCCAGAACAAGTTGAGGGCGCTTGTTTGCGCCCTCGAACCTGCGTTGCAGTTACAGCGTAGCTGAGACTACAGCGCTCCAGCAGTCAAACCTTCGGGCGGATCGCTTTCGAGTTTCGCATCGCTGATGCTTTCGATAATAGGCCAGTTGTTCTCTGCGCCTTTAATGAAACCAGGGATATCGGTGAACCAGCGCTCCTGGATTTTTGGGTTCAGATTCAGATAGAGCTTATTTTCAACGATTTTCCAGGCATTCGGGTCGCCATCGAACTTGCGTCCCATCGCCGTGCCAAATGCACAGTAGCCACCGTATTGTGGCGCGTACGCTGCCGGGTTTTCAGCGAATTTATCCCTGTTGTCCGCAGTGCTGAATTGATAAGTCGCGCCCTCGTGGGTCGCGGTAAAATCACTGCTGCCCTCGACCGGCTTGCTCTCGGTGAAATACGCGACAACATCGTAGCCATGCACCGCAACGCCATCGACAATATTTACTTTGTCTTCTGCGAAGCTCACCAGTGGCGCGAAAATCAAAGCCAGCACCAGCGCGCCGCCCTTTGATCGATCGAGAAACGCCCGTTTGAATGAAGACCAGTTCAGAGTAATTTTCATGAAGGTTCCTTGAAATTGATATGGAAGCCGGTAGTTTAGCTATCTGGTACATCAGAGCTACCGTGATTCATTAGGCCACTTTTCAGTGCCTTCTATCGCACTCATTACTTACCGATCGTCCCAAAAACCATACAATTCGTCTCAATGGACTCTTTATCCCCGGTAATCGAGCGGCTGGCACTGTCAGCCAATACATTTTTTTCAGGCACCTTATGCGCGGATACCTCGTTTTCAGATTGCTCTGGATCCGGACATCTACATTTGCTTCGCAAAGGGTCGCTGACTCTGTGCGTAGGTGGTTCCGCTCCGCTGCTGATTGAGCAACCCAGTGTGATTCTTTTTGCCCTGCCGCTCAGTCATCGCCTGGAGGTGATGGAAAGCTCAGGGGCTGAGTTGGTCTGCGCCGAGATTGCGCTCGAAAGCGAAAATGCTCAGTTGGTACCCTTTGGTATGCCAAATCCGCTGGTTGTGTCATTGGCCGATGCAAAGGGGCTGCAGGGTACGCTGGAACTGCTCTTCGACGAAGCCTTCGATAATCGTTTAGGGGCGCGCGCTGCAATCAACCGACTCATGGAATTGCTCTTTGTATTACTGCTGCGCCACTGCTGCGATACGGGTGACCTGCAACCTGGATTGTTAGCTGGTCTCTCGCATCCGCAACTGGCGAAGGCGCTGCAAGCGATGCATGAATCCCCGGGTCTGCATTGGAATCTGGATCAACTGGCGGCCACTGCGGCGATGTCCCGGGCGCGCTTCGCCTCGCACTTTAAGGAGCACATTGGCGTTCCACCGGGTGAATATCTCACCACTTTGCGTATTGTCAGTGCGCAGACCGAACTGCGTCTCGGACGGCCACTGAAGGTGATCGCCGCTAATGTTGGCTATGCCGATGCCACGGCTTTGGCGCGTGCTTTTAAACAACATACTGGTAAGAGCCCGCGCGCCTGGCTTGCGGAAAAAGGCGCGATTCCGATCACATCGGATGAACAATTGTAGGGACGGGCATCGTAAAGAGCGGCAGTGAAGACGTGTCCCGGTTACTGATCGCGGCAAATTGCAAATCGGTGGCGTTCATCAGCACCAGCAGGCTGCAGGCCTGCTCGTCCTGTGTATTGCCAATGGAAACAGATGTAACATCGAAAGGTCTGTCTTAGCGGTGACATCACCAGACAGCAGCCAGTTGTACTTTGAAAAATTAGTCTGATCTCATGCCTCGCTAACACGTCGGCTTACGCGGTGCCCGTGCGAGGAAGGGTAGCAAACTGGTGCAGGAATTTCCGCAGCATCAGTAAGATCAAACGGGTCACTGCACACACCCATAGTGAGCCGAGGATACCAGTCGTCGGTACTTGTCCAGTACCGTGCCGGGTTGGATGGAATCGGCAGTTGGCCGCGGCACTTGTGTATGGGTGCGTGCGCTGAGATCGGCATCGCTCAGTTCGACGTTGAGCGTTCGTTCAAGTGGATTGATGACAATGATATCGCCATCCTGCACCAGGCCTATCGGGCCGCCGCGCGCGGCTTCCGGGCTGATGTGGCCGATCAGTATGCCGTGTGATACGCCAGAGAATCTGCCATCGGTGATCAGTGCGACATCCTTGCCCAGGCCGCGGCCCTGCAACTGAATGGTCAGGTGCACCATCTCCGGCATACCGGGGGCGCCGACGGGGCCTACGTGACGAACGACGATAACATCACCTGCGACGATGTCGTCGTCCCGGATCGCGCTCATCGCATCGGTCTCGCTATCGAATACGCGGGCCGGCCCGCGGAATTCGCCATGCTCGATCGTTTTACCGCCAAGTTTCAGTACGCAGCTTTCGGGCGCGATGTTGCCGGAAAGCACCGAGATATGATTGTTCGCTGCGGCGATAGGCTTTGTTACAGACAGTATGACGTCTTTTCGTGTGAGGTCTTTCAGCTCTGGCGTATCGGCAAGGTTGTCGGCGATCGTTTTGCCGCTGACGGTCAGTGCGTCTGCGTGCAGCAATCCATGATTTAAAAGTTCTTTCATCACCACGGGGACACCGCCGACCTCGTGCAGTGTTTTCATTGAAAATGGTCCGTGAGGTTGCAGGTTGGCGATTAGCGGCACACGTTCGCCTATTGCCTGAATATCTTCGATGGTCAGTGGTACCTGTGCATCGCGTGCAATGGCCAGCAGGTGCAGAACCATATTGGTTGAGCCGCCCATGGCATAGGCGACGGTGATGGCGTTTTCAAATGCGGCTCGGGTCATGATATCGCGTGGCCGCAATCCGCTGTCCAGAAGCGCATACAAGGCATCGATGCTTGCCAGTGCCTGCGTTTTGACGTCATCGTGTATGTCGCTGCCGGCATGATAGTCTGCGGTGTGCGATGCGCCTCTGGCGAGCATCATGCCCATCGACTCGGTGATACAGCTCATCGTGTTGGCGGTGAACATGGCGCCACAGGTGCCACTGCCGGGCATGACACTTTTTTCCAGTTGTTGCAGTTCGATCGCGTCGATTCTTCCAGCCTCGTGAGCGGCTGCCCCCTCGGCATAATCGAGAATAGTGAGGTTATCGCCTTTCTCCGCCCACGGGGCGAAGTTCACCGCACCCGGTGAGCTGGTGCCGGGGTATACCACCAGACCCGGGGCGTTGGTTCGAGCCAGTGGCATCATGGCAGCAGCGCCGGTTTTGTCGCAACCGGATATCACGATCATGGCTTGCGCATGGTGGGCAAAGTGACCGGTTTCGAAGCAGTCTGCCATCAGGTCGCGCGATACCAGACTGTAGCCTGCGTTGGCGGTGCCCTGGGTCAGTGCGTCTGATACTGCCGGTGCACCCACCAGTAAGCCCTGGCCACCGCGCTGTTCGAGTGCATCGATGATCAGTTCGGCGATTTGCTGCACGCGGTTGTTGCAACGGTGAGCGTTGGTGTACGGGCTTGCGATGGTGACGACTGGATGACGCTTCGCTGCGTCGTCGGGATTAAAACCTGCGGCTCGCAACTCGACTTTTCGCAGGCCGTGTTCGGTATCGTTCCAGTAGCTTTTGTCAGTCATGATATGTGCTTTTTTTACTGGCCACAGGTTTGATGCTGCGACCGGTGGCAACGGGCGTTTCCAGATTGTGGTGGTCTTCATACAGAGCCGATAGTGCCTTGTAAATCTGCTCGGGAAAGGGTGCAGTCTTGCCGAGTTGTTGGTCAACATGCAGCAGCATCAATTCATGGCTGGCCGCAAGGTAGTTCTGGTCGGCGTTGTACATGGTGTGCAGCAGATGCAGCCGCTTGGCATCCACTCCGAGCACGTAGCTGTCAAAGCGTAGCACTGTGTGGGCCGGCACTTCACGCAGATACTGCAGATGGGCTTCGACGGTATAGATTGAACATCCGGTTTTGGCTCGATAATCTGCATCCAGCCCGATGTGATCCTGGACTGCGTCGGTAGCGTAAGTGAACGCTACAACGTAGTAGCCATCGTTCATATGATGGTTGTAGTCGATCCACTCCGGTCTGACGGTATCGGTGTGGATTTGCAGCGCTTGTTGCCGGTGGCTCGTGGTGTCACACATCACGGTTGTCAGGTGGCTTGCTCAATGGGGTGCTCTGCAAACGAAAAGCCCATGGTGCGCCCATGGTAGTACAGCGCGCCATCCTGCACGATCAGACATCGCATTCGCCGGCTGCCATCGTTGTGGTGTGAGTGGACGGCACCGGGTGGCGTGACCATAACGGCATGGTCTTGCCAGTCTTTGCGGACACCGTCGATGGTTGAAAAACAATCGTCTCCATCGATACACAGGGTCAATGCCATAGAGTTGTGTACGTGCGGACGTTGCGCCTCACCTGGCGGCAGTGAATTCAGGGCGAGTGTCATTGTTGGGTGGATATTGCGTGTGTGTTCGAGTTTATCGTGCGACAGCACAACCGCAAAGCCCGCAAACTGGCTGGCATTGGGGTGGGCGTAGACGGCGTCGAGTTCGCGTTCCAGATCTTCAGCCGGATAGTAGATCGGGTCGGGGACTGCCAGTGTGTCATCGGTATGAATCGACAGTTGCATGAAGCTCAGCACGGGCTCGTCGGTCACCAGCCAGGCGACGGTATCCTCAGAGGCGCTATGCTCGAATACTCGGTTACCGGGCAACAGCATGATGTCTCCAGCTTTCCATTGAATGCCGGTGTCAGTATCGATTTGACGGCTGCTGCCTGACCCCCGAAGTATACAAATGACGACGGCACTGGCATTGAATGTTGGTGCAAGGCGTTCGCCTGCGCGGATCCTCATATAGCGTGACAGTGCAAACGGCGTGGTCGCGGGAAACGCAGTATCCAGCGCGTCACTCAAATCCATATCGATAAGGCCGGAGGCTGCGGCGTCGTCAAAGGCACGGTCGCGCTCGTCAACAAACTGAACACTGGGTACCGGTGGCAGTGATAGTGCGAATGCGTTTCCGGAATTGAAGTAGCGTGATCGCTGGTGCCAGTGGTTAACCGGCTTGTCGAATTGCGGCTGATTTTGGCTCATGGCTTGGTTCCTCCGAGTTGTATCCTACGACGTTTCAAAACAGTCGTCTAACAACAGTGTGCAGATCGGGCAGCCTGTTGTGGTGTGTTACATTGCCTGCCGTCGATTTAGCCTTATTGTCTGGGCGAACAGGGAGCTCGTGAGATGACCGATGCTTGAGCTGGGTTTGTTTTTGATGCCGGCCACTTTGCCAGATTGCCGATTAAGTGACGCGATAGACTGGAATCTGAAGGTGATTCGCACCGCTGATGAACTGGGTTATCGCGAGGCCTGGATCGGTCAGCACTTCACTACACCGTGGGAGCCCATCGTCTCACCGCAACAGATTATTGCCCGTGCGCTGGCTGATACCCGCGATATTCTTCTCGGCACCGGTGTCGAGGTGCTCTACAACTCACATCCGGTGCGCCTGGCGCTGGAGTTGGCCCAACTGGATCACATGGCGAGAGGCCGATTGCTGTTCGGTTTTGGTGCCGGTGGCACGCCGACTGACTTTCAATTGTACGGTGTCGATCCTCGTGCAGATCAGCATCAACAGATGATGCGTGAGGCGCTGGCGATCATGCTCGATTGCTGGAAGCCGGGTGGACCGGACGACTATCCGGGACAATTCTGGCAGGTGCACAAGCCAGCCTATGACGAGCGTTACTATTGGCATATTAGCCCCTATCAGCCGGTCGAGCCGCGGATCGGGTTCGCCGGTTTCATGCCTCGTTCGGGGTCGATGCGAGTCGCGGGAGAAAAGGGTTATATTCCGCTGAGTTTTCACGTCGCCCCCGAACACGTTGCTGTGCACTGGGATTCGGTAGTTGAAGGGGCGGCGATTGCCGGGCGTACAGCGGATCGTAAGCGGTGGCGCAACGCGCGCGATATCTATGTTGCCGATACTGAGGCAGAAGCTCGGCACGCAGCAATCAACGGCTGCATGGGGCAATTCTGGGATCGCCACTTTCGGATGATCGCCGAGCGCAGCGGCATTCTGGATTTGTTCTGTGGTCGATCAGTGCCGAATGGAGGAGGCAGTGCCGTCGATATGGTGGACGTCGGTACCTGGTTCGTCGGCACACCGGATCAGGTCTGCGACCAGATCGTACACCAGTACCAGGTCACCGGCGGATTCGGCACGCTGCTGCAACTGGGGTACGACTACTCTGACCCTGAATCCAGAGCGGGATGGTTTCGATCGATGGAATTGCTGGCGACGCAGGTATTGCCAAAGGTCAACCGGCGGCTCGGTTTTGATGTTGGATCCATCAGCCAATGAGCCGCGCACCTGTGCTGATCGTCGGTGCCGGCCCCGTTGGTCTGACGCTTGCCTGGCGACTGACGCTTAAGGGTATTGACGTCTGTGTGTTTGATTCGGATAGTCAGATCAGTGACCAGCTACGCGCATCCACCTTTCATCCGCCGACGCTGGATATGTTTGATGAGTCGGGGATCAGTGCCGAGTTAATCGAACGCGGTCGCATTACACCGAGCTGGCAAATTCGCATGCACGCGACCGGCGAGCGCGCCGAATTCGATCTATCCGTTCTATCGCAGGATACGGCGCACCCCTACCGTCTTCAGTGTCATCAGGCACATCTGAGTCAATCGCTGTTGCAAAGGCTGCCGCCCGATACGGTGCGTTTTAACAGCAAAGTGCTGGCGGTGGGGCAGGACGCCGACGGTGCATGGCTGCAGACAGACACAGAAACTGTCAAGGGCTGTTTTGTTATCGGGTGCGATGGGGCGCGCAGTATCGTGCGCAGCGCCATGCACGCAGCATTTGAAGGCGGTACTTATCCGGATACGACAATCCTTGTGACCACGGATTTTCTGTTTGAAGATTATCTTTGTGAATTATCCGGAGTCAATTACATTTGGAAGGAGGGTGGCACCTATTCACTGTTGCGACTGCCCGATGTTTGGCGTATATCTTTACACCCCCCTGCCGGGCTGACACCCGAGCAGGCACTGCAGGATGAATCGATACACGCACAAACTCGGGAAATCATTCCACAGGCGCCGCCGTTGCGAATCATTGAAAAGCGTTTGTATCGCGTTCATCATCGCGTCGCCTCGCAGTATCGTGCCGGTCGTTTGTTGCTGGCCGGGGATGCAGCCCATCTGAACAGCCCCAAAGGTGGCATGGGTTTAAATGGCGGAATACACGATGCGTTTTGTCTGGCCGAGTTGCTCGCCCGGGTGCTGGCAGGGAGTGACGATTCAATTCTGGATCGATATCAGCGACAACGCCGCCCAATCGCCCGTGACGAGATCATTGCCCAGGCCGATGACAATCGAAAACGCATGAACACTACAGACCCAAAGGCTCGCAGTGCGCATCTACAAAAGATGCAGGCGATTGCCGCTGATCGGGTACTGTGCCGGGAATTTCTGTTGAAATCATCGATGATCAGCGGTTTGCGCCGCGCGGCAGAAAATACATGAATACAGAAAATAAAACTGGCGAGGGTAGAGCAGGGCGCACCAACCCCGACTATGGATCAAAGGGTTTGATCGGTGTTCTGACACCGCAGGCCAATACGACGGTAGAGCCGGAGCTGTGGTCGCTGTTACCTTCGGGATGGTCAATGTTGAACGCACGATTGACATCATCCCGAGACACGATAGAAAGTCGACTGCTCGACTACACCGAAAAATACGTTGATACGGCTTCGCAATTTGCCAATGCACCCATTGCCGCACTTGCGATCGCGTGCACGGGTACTTCTTATCTGCTAACAGATGATCGGGAAAACGAAATTGTTGAACAGATAAGCCAGCGCTTTGGTATTCCCTGTGTAACTGCCGCCCAGGGCACGGTTTCTATGCTAAAGGCCTTAGGCGTTTCCCGGGTTGCATTGTTGTCGCCCTATCCGGAATCGCTAAACGTGGTCTCAACGCGATATTGGCAATCGAAAGGTTTCGATATTGTTGAAAAAGCCGGGCCCGATCCGTCAGATACCGCGTTCCACCCGATCTATTCGATGTCGGGTAATGCGGTCTATGCCGCGTATCGGCGGCTGGCCGACACCAATGCTGATGCCGTTCTGATGTTAGGTACCGGTATGCCGACGCTTGGGCCCATTCTGGCAGGCATCGATGGCCGCTTGAAAACCGCTTTGTCGTGCAATCTGGCGTTGGCCTGGGCAGTGGTCAATGCTGCCAGCGATGCGGCTGTCGATCCTGGTGAGTGGTTGTCCGGTGCGTTGTGGCGAGAGCGCTTTGAATCGATAAGGGGTCAGTGACTTCGCTCTGAGTCTTCGTTCTCTTGCAGGCGTTCCTGGCGCGCCTGTTCCTCTGCGATGACGGCGTTGATTTCTTCGAGTACACCGTCGACATCGGCGTCGTGCAGGATTTCGTCAAACACGCCGGTCAGTTCGGTATCAGGTGTGAGTTTGCCGTCCTGGTAGATGTCCCAGATTTCCTTGTGGAAGTTGCTGGCCAGTAGCTCAGGCGCGTACTGTCCGTAGTATTGGGTCATGTTGTTGATATCGCGATCGAGCATACGCTGTGCGTTGTTGTTGGCGGCGGCATCGACTGCCTGCGGCAGATCGATGACGACCGGTCCATCTGCATCCACCAGCACATTAAATTCTGACAAATCGCCGTGGATCAGTCCGGCGCACAGCATACGGGCCACGTTGCGCATCATCAGTCGATGGTGTTCACGCGCCTCGTCGGCTTCAAGGGTGACATTGTTGAGTCGGGGTGCGGGCTGGCCATCGGCATCTACAACCAGCTCCATCACCAGTACGCCATCGAACACACCGTAGGGTTCTGGTACTCGAACGCCAGCGGCGGCGAGCCGGTAGAGCGCATCGACTTCAGCGTTCTGCCATACCTCTTCCTGTTGATCGCGTCCGAATTTGGACCCTTTTTCAATCGCTCGTGCGCGTCTGCTGTTGCGCACTTTACGTCCTTCCTGATACTCGACTGCCTTTTTAAAGCTGCGCTTGTGCGCCTCTTTGTAGACCTTCGCGCAGCGGACTTCGTCACCCACTCGAACGGTGAATACGTCGGCTTCTTTGCCACTCATCAGGCGCGACAGCACTTCGTCGATGATGCCGTCTTCTATCAGTGGCTTAAGTCTTTTGGGTGTTTTCATTTGATTCTGGCGACGGCTGACGTCGCGGTCCCACACGGGTGCTGGTAATGTCTGTAGAGGGTGAGGGCAGCAAATCAGGCCCCTGCAGAGTGTGGGGCCAAACAGGGTGTAAACAAAGGCAGGGATGCGGACGAGGGCGCGGGCCCTCGTCGCTGTGAACTATAAGCCCAGTGCGGCCTGGGCGCTGGTGTAGTCCAGCCCGAGCGCCTGGCCGACCGGGCCATTGGTTATCGCGCCGCGGTGAACGTTGAGGCCCTCCAGCAGGTGCGGGTCTTTTTGCAGAGCTTCCTGATAGCCCAGGTTTGCCAGAGCCAAGGTGAACGGCAGTGTGGCGTTGTTCAGTGCGTGGGTGGACGTTGCGGCTACCGCGCCCGGCATGTTGGCCACACAGTAGTGCACGATGTCATCGACAATATAGGTGGGTTCTGCATGTGTGGTCGCTTTGCTGGTTTCAAAACAGCCGCCCTGATCGATCGCCACGTCTACCAATACCGAGCCCTTGCGCATGCCGCCGAGCATGTCGCGCGAGACGAGCTTAGGTGCGGCAGCCCCTGGAATCAGCACTGCACCGATGATCAGGTCAGACGCTGCGACGTGGGATTCGAGTGCCGCGCGAGTGGAGTAAACCATATTGGCAGCGCTGCCGAATTGCGCGTCGAGTTCGCGCAGGCGGGCAATGGATCGATCCAGCACAGTGACCTGGGCGCCGAGTCCGATCGCCATCTGCAGGGCATTGCTGCCGACGACACCGCCGCCGATGACCAGCACTTTGGCGGCCTCTACGCCCGGCACGCCGCCGAGGAGTTTGCCCGATCCGCCGTTGGATTTTTCCAGACACGTCGCGCCCGCCTGAATCGACATGCGGCCGGCGACTTCTGACATAGGCGCCAGCAACGGCAGGCCGCCGTCATTGTCGGTCACTGTTTCATAGGCGATGGCGACACAGTCGGATTCGATCAGCAGTTGGGTTTGCGTGGGATCCGGTGCCAGGTGCAGATAGGTGAAGAGAATCTGGCCGGGCCGCAGCATTTTGCATTCGTTGGGCTGCGGCTCCTTGACCTTGACGATCATTTCGGCCTCGGCGAACACTTGTTCTGCGGTGTCGATGATGGTGGCACCGGCACTTTGGTAGGCGGCATCGTTCTCACCAATGCCTGCCCCTGCGCCGGTCTGCACAATAACCTTGTGCCCTGCAGAAACCAGCTCCAGGACGCTGGTAGGGGTCAAACCTACCCGGTATTCGTGATTCTTGATCTCTTTTGGTACGCCAACCAGCATATTCATCACTCCAGCAGTTGTGGGCTGCCCGGTCTGCGCGGGCATTTTGATCGCAGCTGATGTCGTTTGAGGCTCAGCTGTCGCGTGGCGGGAGTGTAGGTCACATGTGCCGGATTATCTTTTTGTATTTATGCTAAATTAGGAATATTTTGCTGTGAGAACTAAATAAGCGAAAAAATATCCTGAATATGAGCGTTAGAAAACTCGATCGTATTGACCGCAGTATTTTGGCCGAGCTGCAGCGCAATGCGCGCATCTCGTACGTTGATCTTGGCAACCAGGTCGGATTGAGTACTTCCCCTTGCCTGGAGCGGGTGAGGCGCCTTGAAAAGGATGGCTACATTCAGGGCTACACCGCGATTCTGAATCCGGTGCTGCTCGACGCGGCTCTGATTGTCTATGTGGAGATTAAGCTCGAGTACGACAACAAACAGATTTTCGAGCAATTCAAACGCGCCGCGCTGCAAATGCCCTATCTGCTAGAGTGTCACCTGCTTTCCGGAGACTTTGATTATCTGATGAAAATACGCGTGGCCGACATGGCGAGTTACCGAGAGTTACTGGGCGACATCCTGCGAGATTTGCCCGGCGTGCGCGACACGCGATCCTATATGGTGATGGAAGTAATCAAAGAGAGTACCCACATTTCTACCGACGCGTCGTCATGAGTCTAACCGGACAATTCCCGTCGGTCGCGCTGGCCCACAAACCAACACCGCTGGAACTGCTGACCAACCTTAGCCGCGAGACCGGGGTGAATATCTGGGTCAAGCGCGATGACTGCACAGGCCTTGCCTTCGGCGGCAACAAGGCGCGTCAGCTCGAATACTATATTGGGCACGCAGTGGCCGAAGGGGCCGATGTGCTGCTGACCACCGGTGCGGTGCAATCCAATCACGTGCGCTGCACCGTGGCCGCGGCACGCAAGCTGGGGCTCGATGTCGAAGTGCAGCTCGAACATCGCGTCGATACTCAATCGCACGCCTATCACCACTCGGGTAATCCGTTCATCGTTGAGCTGATGGGGGCGACGGTGCACCACTTCCCCGTGGGTGAAGATGAAAACGCGGCTGACGATGCCTTGTATGAGCGCGCAGAGATGCTGCGTTCAAGCGGTCGCAAGCCGTATGTTATTCCGCTGGCGAACGCGCACGCGCCGTGGGGTGCGCTGGGCTATGTGGAGGCCGCAGAAGAATTGCTGGCGCAGCAGCTTGCCATGCAGTTGGCACCGTCTGCGTGGGTGGTCGCCAGTGGCAGTGCATCGACCCACGCTGGTTTGCTGGTCGGTTTGGCGGCCAGCGATTCGGCTATCGAACTCTATGGCATTTGTGTGCGCCGTCCGGCCGACGCACAAAAGGCGCGAGTGTGGAACAAGATCAAATCGGTGGCCGCGCTTTTCGAGTCGCTGCCGCCGCCTGCGCAAAGCCGGGTGCGTTGCGATGATCGCGCCTTCGCACCGGGTTACGGTGTGATGTCAGAGGCGGTCAGACAAACACTGCTGCGGGTGGCGCGCTCGGATGGATTGATACTTGATCCGACCTATACCGCCAAGTCGTTCGCCGGACTGATCGGATTGATCGAGGATGGTAGCCTCGCGCAAGGTAGTGACGTCGTCTACGTGCACACTGGCGGGACACCTGCAGTCTTTGCATACCCCGAAATTCTGCAGAGTGCTGCGAGTAGCTAACCGCGCGCATTGCGTGAGTCGTCAGCGGAACAAAAAACGCGACGCCTGCAACTGGACAGTGTCGGCTGTGCTGGTTAC
>CAZYDV010000069.1:0-20776 GCA_964646405.1 uncultured Granulosicoccaceae bacterium
TCCTCGGTGCGTTTATGCAAAGCTCCGGGATGGGGCGGTTTTTTATTGATTTCCCGCTGGCCATTGCAGGGCGTTCCGCCGGAGGGCCGGCAAAGGTTGCAGTGATTGCCAGTGCTGTCTTTGGTTCCATTTCAGGCAGCAGCCTGGCCAATATTGTATCTACCGGTTCGTTTACCATTCCTTTAATGAAGCGAGTCGGGTTCAGACCGGTGGTGGCAGGTGCCGTTGAGAACACCGCCTCTCTCGGCGGGCAGCTATTACCTCCTGTGATGGGAGCCGGTGTCTTTGTAATGGCCGAGCTTACCGGTGTCAGGTATCTCACTATTATCTCGGTAGCTGCCGTTCCGGCTCTTCTGTATTTGTTGTCTATTGGTCTGGTTGTACATTTCGAAGCCAAAAAGAACGGCATTGAAGGCTTACCGGAAAGCGAGCTGCAACGCCCTGTGCAGGTGTTGAAACAAGGCTGGTTTCATCTTCTGCCATTTGCAGTACTGCTCGGCTTTCTGATCAAAGGCTATTCACCGGACTGGGCAGCAGTGATGGCTATCGCCTCCACTGTTGCCATCAACTGGGTGCGCGTTGCTCTGGCGAAATTGGGCCAGACATCCATGCCGCAAGAGGTAATGACGATTCCGGTGATTCTCCAGACACTTATTCAAGGCACGCGCAACTCCTTGCTGGTTGGCGGAGCGGCAGCGGCAGTCGGGATTATTGTGGGCATGATTGCGTTAACCAGTCTTGGGCTGACAATGAGCCTGCTCCTGGTGGATCTGGCCGGCGGCAGCCTGCTGCTGACGGTTGTGATGGTTGCCGTAGCCTCGCTGCTGCTTGGCATGGCCCTTCCCATCACCGCCAGTTATCTGGTACTGGTTGTGTTGGCAGGCCCAGCATTTGAACAACTGGGTGTGCCTATTCTCGCCGCGCACCTGATCGTATTCTGGCTCAGCCAGGACTCTAATATCACACCGCCCGTCTGCCTCGGCGCCTTTATCGCAGCCAGTATTGCCCAGGCTGATCCGTGGAAAACCGGATGGATGAGTTTCCGGTTTGCAAAAATGCTCTACATACTGCCACTGCTGTTTGCTTTTACACCCATTCTGAATTTTGATGATCCGGGAGGTGCTATCTGGACAATGCTCACTGCAACCGTCGGCGTGTTTGCATTTGCAGCCTGGACCATGGGTTTTCTTAGCAGGCCGGCATCCTGGTTTGAATGGGTGCTTCTGGCTGTCGCATCGACACTGTGTTTTATTCCACTCAACGCATCTCCACTGGACATGGTGCCAGGGTATGTTGTTAATATCGCAGGCGCTATACTGCTAGCCGCAGTGTGGGGCTGGCAACGAAAAAGTATGAGTCCAGCCGTTATAAACTGAAACTGGAAACAAACAATGACAGAAGACCAATATCCAGCGTGCCAGGGGCCGGATCCGAAACCGACGAAGGCAAAATTCGAACTACCGAAAGGCACGATTGACAGCCATGCCCATATCTTCGCCACTGCCGATGAATACCCGTATTCACCAGCCCGTGGCTATACCCCTCCTGCGGCGACACTCGAATCCTACCTCGAATTACACAAGGCACTCGGTGGAATAGACAGAGCCGTACTGACTCAGCCCAGCGTCTATGGTGTAGACAATACCTGCATGCTGGATGCAGTTGCCAAAATGAAGGGAAAATTTCTGGCGATAGTTGCGGTTGATGCAACAGTTACAGACAAACAGCTGAAAGATTATCATGACCAGGGGGCACGTGGTGCGCGCGTGAACCTGGTTGACAAAGGCGGCAACCCGTTCGACGACTCCCGCGCTGTACAAAAATTTACTGAACGCCTGAAAGACATGGGCTGGCACCTTGAGGTTCTGATCAACGTTCATAAGTTCGACGATCTACGCGCGACCATGAACGGTATGGCGGTCGATGTATCCTTTGGTCATCTGGGCTATATGAAAACGGATAACCCGATCGATCACCCCGGATTTCAGGACTTCCTCAACCTGCTTCGAGATGGAAAAGGCTGGGCGAAGATGACCGGTACCTACCGCATCACCACCTCCCCTAAGACACCATACGATGATGTTATTCCCTATGCCAAAGCGATAATCGATGCAAACGAGGAGCGGATTGTCTGGGGTACCGACTGGCCTCACCCAGCTGTGAAAGGCAATATGCCAAATGATGGTGCACTGCTTGATCAACTTGCCGATTGGGCGCCGAGTGAGTCCCTGCGGGAAAAAATCCTGGTGGATAATCCAGAAGTTTTGTACGGATTTTAGTTTTTACTTCTCAAGTTGGCTTAAATTCTTCGCTCGCTCAAATAGCTTCACCGCAGGCAAAACCGGATGACCAGGCCCATTGAAAATTGAACCCACCCAGGTGCCCGGTCACGTCAACCACCTCGCCGATAAAATACAGCCCGGGTTGATTTTTCGCCTCCATGGTTTTGGACGATAAATAGTCCGTATCCACACCCCCCAGTGTCACTTCTGCTGTCTTGTAACCCTCCGTTCCGGCAGGCACCAATTGCCAGCCGTTGAGCGACTGACCAATCTGTTGCAACAATGCATGACTGCAATCGGCGATAGACTGGTTGCGATAGCCAGACCACCAGAGATTTTCCAGTTCGGCGACGACACTTCTGGGCAAATGCTGGGACAGCACGGTTTTGATTAAACTTCGAGGGGAGTCTCGCTTGGCGGCGAGCAATAATTCATCGGCAGACTGATCAGGCAGCAAGTCGATAACCACTCCCTGCCCCGGTTGCCAGTAGTTGGAAATCTGCAATACTGCCGGACCACTCAGGCCGCGATGCGTAAACAGCAGCGCCTCTTCGAATTGTGTCGCGCCATACTTTAACACCGCATTGATCGATACCCCGGACAGGCGTTCGAACATAGCCTGCCACTTACCAGAGAATGTGTAGGGGACAAGACTCGCACGGATCGGCAATACAGGCATGCCGAATTGCTCGGCAATCTCGTAACCAAAAGGGGTCACCCCCATACTTGGAATAGATAAGCCACCGGTGGCGACCACCAGTGATGTCGATGACATTTCGCCAAAAGACGTTTGCACGCGATAGCAACCATCTGAGAAAGCGACGGAGTCAATCGTGCAGCGTGTGGTGATCTCCACACCGGCCTGTTCGCACTCAAGCAGCAGCATATTAAGGATGTCTTTGGCTTTGTTATCACAAAACAATTGCCCGTGATCTCGCTCGTGATAGGGAATGCCATGTTCAATCACTTTGCCAATGAAATCCCACGCGGTATATCTTTTCAGTGCCGATTTAACGAAGTGCAGGTTGCTGCAGATGAAATTCCCCGGCGTCACATGCAGGTTGGTGAAATTGCAGCGACCGCCACCGGACATCAGTATCTTGCGACCGGCCTTGTTGCTTTTCTCCAGCACACGCACGCGCTTGCCGCGCTTGCCAGCATGCCAGGCCGCCATCAGGCCGGCGGCGCCACCACCGATCACAATGGCATCGTAGTGAGAGCTTTCCCGGCTAGCGGACATGGTGTTGGTGCAAGATTGTATTCCTGTTTCTGTGCAGCGGGTCAACGCGCAACGGCTGCTGACTCGAAGCTTCGCCAGTCATCAGTTTTGAAGTGATAATCGGCACTGCTACGTTGCAATTTTTCAAGCGAGCGACACAGGCGATCCAGATTACCCTGGCACCAGCTCCCTGGTCGATCCACCATCCGGCCGCGATCGAAGTCGATCAGATGGTAATCGCCGTTGGCGTCGATCAGTATGTTGTGTGCATTGAGATCCGCGTGGCAGATACCAGCCTCATGAAAGCGGCGTATGGTGACCCCGAGCGCGCGCCATTGATTTGCCGATAGCGCTGAATGGACCAGAAAGCTGCCGAGGCTTTCGCTCGCCTCGATGCGGCCGGTTACCAGCACGGCGCGGTACCACGCGCAGGCCACTCGTTCAACACGACCGGCCACCGGAAGTGGCACTGGCAGGCCGAGGTTGCGCATGTGGCAGAGCAATCGAATTTCACGCCACGAACGACTGCGTTCGCAGCCCTGGTACCAATAGAGATCCGTGCTTAGGTGACGCACCAGCCCACCGCGATGGTAACGCTTGATCACCACGGGCAGTTGGTCGAGCATCGCGAAACGGACCGCAGCCCGACCCGCCACGCCAGCGGGCAGCGGAGCCGTAGCGGGAAGATCGAAGATCGCCGGATCGGCGGAAACCACCGCGGTATTGTACAAACAGCCGCCACGGCTGGTCAGCGTGGACTCAACTTTCATTGCCAGTTGGTTACTATTTTCAGGAGATTTTGGCGCGGGAATTTTGTGACAGACACGGCATTTTGCTTGCAAGTAAGATAACGGCGCCCTATCGCCTGATCGCGGTGGGTCAACGCACGCAACGCGATCGGACGGATGATCAGCTCGCCAGACAATGGCTATTCCAGTTGAGCAAAATACCGGGTATCTTTGGCCTCTTGGCACAACGGCAAGACCCTGGGCAATACTGGCCACGCCCGAACGTGCGAGGCTGCCATCGCAACAACAGCCATCATCGGTACAACAACCCACCGGGTGGTGCGAAGTGTACACAACTGGCACTGCCGCTTCATTAGTCTCGACGAATCAACCCGGCCCTGCCCGGGCATCTGTTTGAAACCAGCGTAGACCCCACATGCAATCTGAAAAAGTCTGGCCTGAATTCAAATCCCCCACGCAAGCGACGAGCGCAAAGCGGGATTATTCTGCGGTAACGCGTGACGCAAGCCAGGCTGAAGTCGAGAATATTCCCTATGGGCGGCAGGAGATTAGTCAGGAGGATATAGATTCGGTCGTCAGCGTGCTGCAATCGGACTGGCTGACGCGAGGCCCGCAGGTGCATCTGTTCGAAGCGGCGGTGGCTCGCTACTGCAATGTTAAACATGGCATCGCCGCCAACAGCGCGACGTCCGCTCTGCACATGGCCTGCTTGGCGCTGAATGTTGGCCCTGGCGATATGGTCTGGACCAGCCCGATTACGTTTGTCGCCTCTGCCAACTGCGCGCGCTACTGTGGTGCCGATGTCGATTTCGTCGATATCGATGAATACACCTACAATATGTCAGCAGACGCTTTGGAGGAAAAACTTCGCCAAACGCGCAACTCTGGCGGCAAACTACCCAAGGTGGTCATCCCGGTTCATCTGACCGGACAACCCTGCGATCTCGCAGCCATTGCACGGCTTGCCGAAGAATATGGTTTCAGGATCATTGAGGATGCCGCCCATGCCATCGGCGCTCGCTACCGCGACCAGCCCATCGGCAATTGCGAATATTCCGATATCACTGTATTCAGTTTTCATCCGGTAAAAATCATTACCACTGCCGAAGGTGGCATGGCCACCACCAATGACGACGAGCTCGCCCACCGACTGGAGTTATTTCGCAGCCATGGCGTCACGCGCGACCCAGCCCACATGACACATGCGCCGGATGGCCCCTGGTACTACCAACAGACAGAACTGGGTTACAACTACAACCTGACTGACCTGCAGGCCGCACTGGGTGCCAGCCAACTCGAACGGCTGGATGATTTTCTGTCTGCACGCCATCGACTGGCCAAGCGATACGACAATCTACTGGCCGGCCTGCCGATCATTATCCCCTACCGTGACCCTGCCTGTTACTCGAGCCTGCATTTGTATGTAATTCGGGTTGAGGACGATATGCAATACCGTCATGAACAGGTGTTCAGCACGCTGCGCGATCAGGGTATCGGCGTCAATCTGCACTACATTCCCGTACACACGCAACCTTACTATCGCAACCTGGGTTTCGAACCGGGGCAGTTTCCGGTGGCGGAGAACTATTATCGCGGGGCCATCAGCCTGCCTATTTTTCACAGTATGAGCAATCGCCACCAGGATCGAATCATTGCCACGCTGAGTGACGCGCTGTCATGAACATGAAGGTTGCAGTGATACCGGCACGCGGCGGCAGCAAGCGTATACCGGGCAAGAACATCAAGCCATTCTGCGGCAAGCCGATGATTGCCTGGTCGATTGAAACCGCACTGCATTCAGAGATTTTTGATCGAGTGATCGTCTCGACTGACAGCCCACAAATCGCCGATATCGCCAGCGAGTACGGCGCCGAAGTGCCGTTTACCCGACCGGACGATCTCTCCGCTGACCAATCCGGCACCATTGAAGTCATCCAGCACACGGTCGAGTGGATGAACGCCAACGGCTGCTATCCGGGCTATGTCTGCTGTATCTATGCCACCTCACCTTTCTTGCGCACACAGTATCTTGAACAGGGCTATGAGCTACTGCGCAACAGCAATGCCTCTTTCGCCTTTTCCGTGTGTACCTTTCCGGCACCCATTCAACGTGCGCTCGGCATCACCGGTGATGAACGCATAGAAGCCAAGTGGCCGGAGCATATTTTCACTCGTTCGCAGGACCTGGAGGAGTGCTACCACGACGCGGGGCAGTTCTACTGGGGCACCGCCAACGCATTCGAAGAGAAACACACCATCTTCTCCAAGGCGTCGATACCGGTGAAAGTCCCCAGACACCTGGTCCAGGATATCGATACCATGGAAGATTGGGTGCGCGGTGAGCACATGTTCAAGGCATTGCTCGCCAGTGGTGAAATTAACGCCTGAGAACCCGCACGCTTGAACATCATCGTCCGCGCCGACGCCTCACACACCCTGGGCAGTGGGCATGTGATGCGTTGCCTGACGCTTGCCGATCGCTTGCGCGAACACGATGCAGACATCCAATTCATCAGTCAGCGATTGCCGGGTGAGATGTCGCAAACCGTCACCGCACACCACTACCCGTGCCATCTGGTCGAGCCCACCATTCGCGCCGATTGCCAGCACGAATCACCGGCCGCCATCACCGACCTGCACACCGATGCGCAGGCGACGATCGGTATGCTGCCAAACGGCCATTGCGACTGGCTGGTGGTCGATCAGTATCAGTTGCACGGCGACTGGTACCATCGGTTGCGCCCCCATTGCGGGCACATCCTGACCCTTGACGATCTGGCCAATCGGCTACACCACTGCGATCTGCTTCAGGATCAAACGCTTGGGCGAAAGGCGACCGATTATCGCCGCCACACCCGCAAGTCATGCAGGCTATTGCTCGGCACCGAGTACGCCCTGCTTCGTCCTGAATTCGCTGCCCAAAGACAACGCAACGCCAACGCGATACCACGCAGTGATACCGTGAGACATCTGCTGATCGCGCTCGGTGGGTCTGACAAGCACAACCTCGCGCTGGACATACTGCAACGCATCGAACCGCTTTTGCAGCACCTGGATATTACGGCCATGCTGGTCGCGGGCCCGCAATATCAACACGCGCAAACCGTACGCGACTGGGCAGCCGGCACCGGGACCCGAGTGGAGGTCCACCACGATGTACGCGAGGTGGCGCCGTTGCTGATGCGGGCAGATCTTGCCATCGGCGCATCGGGCAGCAGTGCCTGGGAGCGCTGCTGTCTGGGCTTGCCCACCCTGGCCTGCGTCTTTGCAGACAACCAGCTTGAGATTGCCAACCAGCTGGCATCTGCCGGTGCCTCGATCAACTGGCACACGCTGGATGAACTGTATCGATTGCTCGAGCAACTGCTCGACGGGCGCGCAGCGATGGGTGAGACGGATGCTACCGATGCCCTGCCTGACATTTCATTGATGTCGCGTGCCGCAGCGCAGATATGCGATGGCAATGGCGCACAACGGGTGGTTGATGCGATGATGTCAGTATGATCAGCACTCGCCCCGCAACGCTTGCAGATGCTCGCCTGTTCTTCGATTGGCGCAATGATAAACTGGTCGCCGCGCAATCGTTCAACCCTGACCCGATCCCGTTCGATCAACACAAAAACTGGTTTGCTGCAAAGCTGGCTCACCCGGATGCAACGCTGTACGTGTTCTTAAGTCAAAACCGGAATGCCGGCCAGGTGCGCTTTGACAAAGACAACGATAGCGCACTGATCAGCTATTCACTTGATGCGGCATTTCGCGGCCAGGGCCTCGCAGCACCACTGTTGCAATGCGCGATCGAAAAATTCTGCAGTGAAAACCCGATGGTTCGCACACTGATCGCAAAAGTGAAACAGGACAACGCCGCATCGAATCGCGTGTTCGAAAAACTGGGTTTCGATCTGCTCGCGACTGAGGGTGCGGACAATACATTTGAATTGACGACGACCGACAAACCACAGTGACCGACAAAACGATTGAAATCGCCGGCCGTCGCATCGGCCGTCAGTATGCGCCCTACGTCATCGGAGAAATCTCCGCCAACCACAATGGCAATATCGACAACGCGTTTCAACTGATCGACATCGCCAAAGCCGCCGGCGCCGATGCCGTCAAGCTGCAAACCTATCGGCCGGACACCATCACCATCGACTGTGACAAACCAGACTTCCAGATTGAGGGCGGCCTGTGGGACGGACACAGCCTCTACAAACTCTACGAGTGGGCACACACACCATGGGACTGGCATAAACCCCTGTTCGATAAGGCGCGCGATGCGGAGATTACCCTATTCAGCTCACCCTTTGACAACACGGCAGTCGATCTGCTGGAAGATCTAAACGCCCCGGCGTATAAAATCGCCTCTTTCGAGCTGGTGGATCTGCCACTGATTCGCTATGTGGCCAGCACCGGCAAGCCGATGATCATGTCCACCGGCATGGCCAACGCGCACGAAATTGCCGAAGCGATCGACGCCGCACAAGGGGCCGGCGCCAGCGATCTTGCGATACTGCATTGCGTCAGCGGCTACCCGTCACCAGCCGGCGACTACAACCTGCACACCGTATCTGATATGCAGCAGCGATTCGATCTGGTCACTGGCCTTTCGGATCACACGCTCGACAACACCACCGCAATCGCAAGCGTAGCACTGGGTGCCGCCATCATCGAAAAACATATTACGCTGGATCGCAACGGCGGCGGACCGGATGACAGCTTTTCGCTGGAGAAAGAGGATCTGGTGCAATTGTGCCAGGGTGCAAAAACCGCATGGCAGGCAATGGGCCAGGTAAACTACCAGCGCACCGAGAGCGAAAAGGGCAATGCGCGTTTTCGCCGCTCCCTGTATGTCGTAAGCGATCTGCGCGCCGGAGACACGCTCACCACGGACAATGTTAAAAGCATCCGCCCGGGCTTTGGCATGGCACCCAAACTACTGGATACCGTCGTCGGTAAAAAAATCAACGCCGACGTCTCACGCGGCACCCCGCTGACTGAGCAACTGCTTGTCGATAGCTAATTGCTAATCCCGCCGCGCTCAATGAATCACTACTATTTTATTTCATCACCACTGCACCTTTTGTTTGCGGCCTGTCTGGCGCAACAAAACAACGATGACGACAACATTGCCATTCTGGCGCCGCGCACCCATCGCCATGTCAGCCGATTCGAATCGGTACTGACCACCCATCGAAAGATCTTCGACGAATTTATAAGCTTTGAACATGACAACCTGACTGGCAAAACCGCCGAGCGCCGACGCCGTTGCAAAGTACTAAAAAAAGCCCTTGAGGAAAAACCGGCTGATCGAATCTACACCGGCACCGACCGGCGCGTGGAATTCCAGTATGCGATGCACAGGGCGACACGCATCAAGCCGAACGCAACCGGAATCTACATTGACGAGGGCATGGCGACGTACCTTGGCCACAAGTCCATGAATTCGATCGCCCACCGGTTTATCGATCCCGCGATCAAAAAGCTGGTCTACGGCTATTGGTGGGACAATCCACGCACCATCGGTTCATCGCACTGGATCTCACGCATCTATGCCGCCTACCCCGGACTCGTTCACGAATCGCTGAAGGCTCGTGATATCCACCCGGTTCCACGCGAACAGTTTTCAACACCGGCGTTCAGAGAGTTGTGTGAAACGATACTGGCGCAGTCGCCAGGCGATTCATCGATCGAAGCGTCAATGCTTGACCGGGTGCGCGCCATGATCGTACTGACACACGAAAGTTTCTACACCGACTACCGGCAACATCTGCAAGCCGTGTTCGATCAACTAACACAGCGTTTTGAACCGCACCAGATCGCCATCAAGGCGCACCCTCGAAGCAGTTGTCTGGAAGAATACCGGCAACGGTATACCGCCTGCATTCACATTGACAACACCACCGGTACCGAAGTATTCACGCCGCTACTCAATGACAATTGCTGCATCGTCGGCGATATCTCTTCCACGCTTTTCACCACGCGATGGCTTAAACCCGATGCGAATATTCTCGCCGTCGAGTTGCCTGCACTGCAGGGTAACGCGTTAAACACAGAACTAATCAGACTATTTAAAAATCTGGATATTCCACTGGTGAAACGTAGTGAGATAGCGGAGCATCTGGTGTGATCAGAACCGGTTGAGTTGCGGTTAATGTCCAATTTATTAGCGAGGCAGGTCATTCAACATTGCGCACGCGTCGGGTTTCCACGTGCTGTCTGCCGAACACAGAGGTAACCCGACGCGTTAGCGAGGCATGCCACTCGACCTTGCTCACCCGGCGGATTTCCACGTGCTGTCTGCCGAACATGGTGGTAACCCGACGCGTTAGCGAGGCATCCCACTCAACCTTGCTCACACCAATCGACGGGTTGATCGGGTGAGTGAGAAAACTCACGCAGTTGTATCGCCAGTGACTCGATGGCAGAGCGGTCGGTTTGAATGCTGAACTCGGCAGCCTGTCTATAGGGTTGCGGACGGTGGTTGGTGTAGCGAACGTGGATGCAAGAGCTGCCGAGACCATCCAGTGCATACAGGCGCCAATGAAAAAGATACCCGCTGATTTGCGCAGGATCCGCTGAGTCGATCTCGAATTGATAGCTACGACTATCGGCGCAAAACCGCTGCACTGCGCTGGCAATCTCCAGCATCGACTCGCTTGATTGATACAGTTCGATACACAGCCGTGTGTTTCGATTAGCCAGATCCCACTGCAGTTGCAACTGTCCTGCGGAAGGCACTGCAATACAGTTAATCCTGATATGAAAACGGGAATCTTTGATCGCGCTGGCCTCGACTTCAGGTGCTTCGCAATCGGGATTGCACTTGCCTGATCACCGTTCGGATCCGGCTACGCAGGGTGTCGCGCTGGTAGCGCCCCTTACTGACATGCCGAATACGGTAGACGCCTGGCACCTCTATCGCCACCCCCTGACTGCCGATCAGCCATCGAAAGACGCGATCCTCAATCGCCTTGCACCAGTGCGATGCCGGTCGTTGAAAGATCGGCAGCGCATTGCAGTAGCCGGTGGCACGCGCCACATCACCGTGGGTGATTTGTAATGGTCCTGTGGCGCGGGTTTTTTTATCAACGCTGAACTGATCGGTGTCGATTTCGCTCAACCTTCCATTGGTTTGACGAAACATCGGGTCTTCCTGTGGCAACAGCGCGGTCACACGCTCTTCTGATGGATAAACCAGCGCCTCGCGTCGACCCTGCAGCTGCTCATTCAAGGCATCCAGGCAACCGGCGTGAAACATCAGATCGCAGTCGGTAAACCAGATCCAGTCGGCCGACGTATCGAGTGCTGCCTGATTGCGCCCGATCGAGCGACGAAAGAGATATTCCGGTGGCATTTCGCGCCAGTTCCATTGCACATTATCAACACAATGCGCTGAAAACGCCTCCAGCAGACGTTGTGTTTCGCGATCCTTGGCACTGTGATAGACCGTGAATATCACTTTGCACTCGCGAGGCGGATGCAACACCAGCGAACTCAACTGGTAGGCCAGCATATTGGCGTATTGCCAACAGTGGGTGACGATTTCTATCGTCAGTGTTCCGGTGCGCTTTGCCCGCGCAGTGTGAGGCGGCACGTTTTTTTCGAACCACCGTGCCGGCACAATACCGCTCGCGGCGTGACGGTAGAACCACAGCTTCAGTGCATCGCTGTGACGACTGTAGAGCAGCTCGTTTGTGCGTGCTTGGGCGTTGGCAGGCAACCGCGCCACCTTACGCGACAGGGAGCGCGAACTGATCTGAATGATCCGTCACTACACCTCTGCCAGGTCACCCTTGGATTCGAGCCAGGATTTTCTATCGCCGGACCTTTTCTTTGCCAGCAACATATCCATCAACCGATTCGTCGCCTCTGAATCGCTGATGGTCAGGCACACCAGACGGCGTGTATCGGGCGACATACTGGTCTCGCGAAGCTGCAGCGGATTCATCTCGCCCAGCCCCTTAAAACGGGTCACAGTGACTTTGCCCTTTTTCTTCTGTTTTTCGATTCGTGCGAGTGCGCGCTGCTTTTCCTCTTCATCGAGCGCGTACATCACCTCTTTGCCCACATCGATTCGAAACAACGGCGGCATCGCCACGTAGACGCGATGGGCAGCCACCAGACTGCGAAAGTGTTTAACAAAAAGGGCGCAGAGCAATGTGGCGATGTGGGCACCATCGGAGTCGGCGTCGGCCAGAATACAGATCTTGCCGTAACGCAGGCCACTCAGATCGTGCGAGCCTGGCTCCATACCAATCGCGACAGATATATCGTGCACCTCCTGTGAGCCGAGCACCTGCTCCTGACCGACCTCCCAGGTGTTCAGAATCTTGCCGCGCAACGGCATGATGGCCTGAAAATCCCGGCTGCGCGCCTGCTTGGCAGAACCACCGGCCGAGTCACCCTCCACCAGAAAAAGCTCGGTGCGACTAAGGTCCGTTGAAACACAATCAGACAATTTGCCAGGCAGCGCCGGACCGCTGGCGATCTTTTTGCGCACCACTTTTTTGCCGGCGCGCATGCGCTGGGTGGCGGCGGCAATCGCGATTTGCGCGATTTGATCACCGGTTTCCGGGTGCTGGTTAAGCCATTGTGAGAAAGCATCTTTTACGGTCGAGGCGACAAAGCCTGCGGCCTCACGGCTGGACAGACGCTCCTTGGTCTGGCCGGCAAACTGCGGATCGGCAAGTTTCACCGACAGCACGTAGGCGACGCGCTCCCAGGTGTCTTCCGGTGCGATCTTCACCCCACGCGGCAGCAGATTGCGCATCTCGCAGAATTCGCGAATCGCGTCGGTAAGCCCCGTGCGTAGTCCGTTGACGTGTGTGCCGCCCTGCGGAGTTGGCACCAGATTGACGTAGCTCTCCTGCAGCAATTCCCCGCCTTCGGGCATCCACAAGAACGCCCAGTCCACGACCTCGGTTTTGTTTGTCAGCGAGCCATCACACGGAGCCGGCGGCACCAGCGTGTAGCCTTTAACCGCCTCGGCCAGATAGGCCTCCAGTCCGTCCTGATAGTGCCACTCGAAGTCTTCTTTGGTCTCTTCGATGTGCAGACGCACGCGCAATCCACCGCACAGCACCGCTTTGGCTCGCAAAACATGTTTGAGCTTTGGAACGGATATCTTGTCGCTGTCGAAGTATTTTTTGTTGGGCCAAAATCGCACGGTGGTGCCGGTGTTGCGCTGCCCGACCTTGCCGACCGCCTTGACCGGTTCATCGCGATTGCCGTTCTTGAAGCTGCCGAAATACTCTTTGCCACCGCGCTTGATGACGACCTCAAGCTTTTTCGACAACGCATTGACCACCGACACGCCAACACCGTGCAGGCCACCGGAAAACTGGTAGACGCCCTCATTAAATTTGCCGCCGGCGTGCAGTGTGCACATGATCACCTCGACTCCGGGCAGCTTCAGCTTCGGGTGTTTGTCGACCGGCATGCCGCGACCGTCGTCGGCCACTTCGAGCGAGCCATCCTTGTACAGCACGACATCGATCTTGCTGGCAAAGCCGGAGATCGCCTCATCGACGCTGTTGTCGATGACTTCCTGAGCCAGGTGATTCGGGCGAGTGGTGTCGGTGTACATGCCAGGTCGCTTGCGCACCGGGTCGAGTCCACTCAGGACTTCTATTGACGAGGCATCGTAATTTGCCGCCATGTTCACTCTGTGTTAATCCCTGATTGAAGGAGAAAATCGCGAGGGCTGGAATTTTGCTGCACGCTCGGAAGCGCCCTGCGGGATGGTCGTCAGCAGGTGTGGACCCGGATTGACCATACTAAAGCCGGCCAATGGTAGCGCATGCCCGACAAGCGTGTCAGTTATCCTCTGATCTTCAGCAATTGCAACTTGATAATAGCGGCGACTGCATCACAATAAGACTGATCAATCAACTGGAGCCGTTAGATGGCCGATTCACCGTATATCGTCGAAGTGACACGCGAGAATTTCGAGAGCGTGATTCTGCATGGTTCCATGCAGGGACCGGTACTGGTGGATTTCTGGGCTGACTGGTGCGAGCCCTGCAAAACGCTAATGCCGATTCTGGCCAAACTGGCCGAGGAATACCAGGGCGCTTTCACGCTGGCCAAGGTCGACACCGAGGCCAATCAGGAGATCGCCGCGCAACTGGGCATCCGCAGCCTGCCGACGGTCAAACTGATCATCAATGGCGCGATCGCTGACGAATTCACCGGCGCGCTGCCAGAGGGTGAGGTCCGTGCATTTTTGGAAAAGCACATCGGCGCCGTGGCGGTTCCCGAAGGTGGCGTGGTAGAGACGGCCCAGGCGCTGGCCGCCCAGGGACAGACCGAGCAGGCCCTGCAGTTGTTGCGCGAGGCTCAGGCGGCCGAACCCGAGAACGGCGACATCGCCATTGCACTGGGGCAGCTTTGTCTTGCCACCGGACATTACGACGACGCCCGCCAATGCCTGTCGATCCTCAACGAGACAGACACGAAAAAACCGGAGGCCGCCAAACTGCGCGGTGGACTGGCACTGTCAGAGGCCGATGACCCGAGCCGCGACGAGCCCTCACTGCTGGCCGACCTTGAGAAGGACAAAGGCAACAGCGAAGCCGCCTACCTTCTGGGGGTGAAACAGGCCCTGCGCGGTGATACCGACAGCGCCATCGAGACGCTCCTCAACCTGATGATGCGCGATCGTGAATATGGCGAAGATGCAGCGCGCAAGACCGCCATCTCGCTGTTCGATTCGATGGGTGAGGATCCGCAGGTGGCGCGCTATCGTCGCAAGATGGCGAGCATGCTCAACTAGTGCCACAGCGTTCACCCGTCAACAAAAAATCGACCGCGCGCTAAGAGAGCGCTCGTGAAGTGGCTGTTCACAGTGCACCTGTCGTGCATGTGGGTACGACAGGTGGGCTGTGAGCAGCTACTGGTCAATCCAGGCGCTGCAATTCCAGCAGCGGGAAAAATTTCCCTCAACCCATTCGCCGCAACTGCCGCAATAGAGGGCAACCGGCTCGCTGCGGCGCGATTGCTCGAACTCCTCGATCAACGCCCGCGCGCGTGCCTCGTGACGAGGCTCGCTGATCCAAACCGTGACCACACCGGTGGGCGGCAACTCGCCGACCGCGCCGGTCAGGTATTGCCCTTTGATCGCCGCCTGCATACCGCCGGCGCGAAGCTCATCGTGCACAAGCTGGGCATCGAGCAGATTTTCAGCCTCATACACTTTCAGCATATTCAGCCGGCTCAGGCAGCCTCGAACTGGTAGGGCAGATCGAGTAACGCAATCGCCTGATCGAGTCCATCGCAAAAGAGCGGTTCAGACGTCGCATCGATGGTCAGCACAGCCAGAAGATGACAACTACCCGGCGATGCAAAGGCCGCCGTCACGACCTTGCCCACTGCACTGCCACCATTGGCTCGATGGATGTCAGTGCCGGGTTCAGGAAGTGTGTCGCTGTTCAAACTGGCCCGATACATGCGCCGCTTTAACTTGCCCAGATACTGCATTCTGGCCACGACTTCCTGCCCTGGAAAACATCCTTTTTTGAAACTGACACCGTCTATAAGTTGAAGATTCAACATTTGCAAAACGAACGCTTCACTGGTCGCGGCACTGATCGCGGGCACGCCGGCGTCGATATCCTGCAGACGCCAGTCAGCTCGCGAGGCCGGGACACAAACCTGCGCCAGGTGATCCCACAAGGAGATGATCTCGGCGACCGGACCGAACATTTCAAAGCGAGGCACAGCACCGCGCGCACGCTTAATCATGACCTGCCCATGGGCCAGCATGTCGTCGCTTTCCGATGGCAGACCACCAGCCAGTGCGGACAGCGCCTGCGCCGCCGCGTCACCCGATGCGGCGATACAGGCAAAGTCGTCAAGTTGTTCGACCACCACCGCCGCGCGCAGCACATACATGCGCAGGCGTTTTTGGAAACTCGCCGCCTGATCTGCCGACAACCTGAGATAGAAGTCATCACCGACGCGCGCCAGTTGAAACAGTGCCAGCACACGGCCTTTCGGGTTCGACCAGGTCGTCATCTGAGCACCGGGATCGGGAAGCCCTGCCACGTCATTGGAAAACTGGCCCTGCAGAAACTCACGTGCATCGGCACCATTAACCCGCAGCACTACCTGATCGCCCATCGCAACAAGCACATCGGAGCGCTCGGCACCCAACGCCGGAAAATCTGCCAGGCCATCGTCCTGCATCTGAGCGCCGGACTGTGCCAGGTGTTGAATCAACGAGTTGTTCATGTTGCAACCTTTGAAGCTTGATATCATTTGGCCGGATTTCGCTGTGTGGCACAGTTGCCGCCCTGCGCGCTTATGGTGCGCGTCTTTGGGTTGCTCCGGCAACTGTCCAGCACGTTTGCAAATTAATCCAGCCGTCCATATTTTCCGCTGTTCTGCTTCGCGTTTCAGGAGTTTGCTAAGATGCACCGACGTACGCTTGCCCCACCTGCCGATGCCGGCAACTCTGACGACACCGCCCAGCGTGACACCGTACCCAACAGCACTGAACAAGCGACCACAACAGCAACCGACACCATACAAGATCCACGGCCCGCACATCCCGAAACATCACCCAAACCAGTCGAGGTTGGTGGCCCGAAAGGCCTTGAACCCACGCGGTATGGCGACTGGGAGCGCAACGGCCGCTGCAGCGACTTCTAACACCACGCGCAGCCATCCGAGCCGGCAACGCCCGGCAGCCGACTGCGTTACACAACCATGCCGCACCCGAAATCTTGCGGCAAACAGCTCGTAAAACAATAGAAAACCACTGGAATTGCCCATGGCTCGCAACGACCCTCGTCCACTCTCGCCACACCTGCAAATCTACAAGCTGCCGCCCACCGCATTGATGTCGGTGCTGCATCGCGGCACGGGGGTGGTGATCAGCATTGGCACGCTGTTTCTGGTCTGGATTCTGGCCAGCGCCGCAGCGGGCCCGGAGTCATTTGCCACCACCCACGCGATCGTCTCGAGCTGGTTCGGCTGGCTGGTGCTGTTCGGTTTTACGTTTGCACTGTATGCGCATTTTTGCAACGGCATCCGGCACCTGTTGTGGGATATGGGCTATGGCTTTGACATCTCCCAGGCCAACAAAGGGGCGATGGCCTCATTGATCGCCGCCGTCGCACTCACCGTTCTGACCTGGCTGGTCGCGTTCGCCGCCTGAATTCATCGGAGAAAAGATCATGTCGAACAACAACCATGGCGGCACCGGCCATTTCTGGGTCCAGCGCGTCACCGCGATCGCATTGATTCCACTGACACTCTGGTTCTGCTTTTCGCTGGCCCGGATGCCACACATGAACCACGAGCATCTGTCAGCCTGGCTGCAGTCACCGCTCAACGCCACGCTGATGATCATTGTCGTCGCAGTCGGCCTGTACCACGCCAAACTTGGCCTGCAGGTCATCCTTGAGGATTACATCGCCGATCGCGGCGTGCGCATGATGTCGATCCTGGCTGTCACCCTGGTATGCGGCCTGTTCGCAGTGCTTGGGGTCGTTTCTGTTCTTAAAATTTCGCTTGGAGCCTGAACATGTCGTACAACGTAATCAAGCATGAGTACGACGTCGTTATTGTCGGCGCCGGCGGCGCCGGACTGCGCGCCACGCTGGGCATGGCCACGGCAGGCCTGAAAACCGCCTGCGTCACCAAAGTCTTCCCCACCCGCAGCCACACGGTGGCAGCACAGGGCGGCATGAGCGCCGCACTGGGCAACATGGGCCCGGATGACTGGAAGTGGCACATGTACGATACCGTCAAGGGATCGGACTGGCTCGGTGATCAGGATGCCATCGAATACATGTGCCGCGAGGCGATTCCGGCCGTCATTGAGCTGGAACACTACGGCGTGCCGTTCTCGCGCACCGAAGACGGCAAAATCTACCAGCGCCCGTTCGGCGGCATGACCACCAATTTTGGCGAGGGCACCGCGCAACGCACCTGCGCCGCCGCCGACCGCACCGGACACGCCATCCTGCACACGCTGTATCAGCAGTCGCTGAAACACGACGCCGAGTTTTTCATTGAGTACTTCGCCACCGATCTGCTGATGGACGACGGCGTCTGCTGCGGCGTCATGGCCTGGGATCTGGCGACCGGCGACCTGCACGAATTTCGTGCTCACGTGGTGGTACTAGCCACCGGTGGCTGCGGCCGCACCTATTTTTCCGCCACCTCGGCCCACACCTGCACCGGCGATGGCAACGCGATGGTGCTGCGCGCCGGCCTGCCGCTGCAGGACATGGAGTTTGTCCAGTTTCACCCCACCGGTATCTACGGTGCCGGTGTACTGATCACAGAAGGCGTGCGCGGCGAAGGCGGCTATCTGACCAACTCCGAGGGCGAGCGCTTCATGGAGCGCTATGCGCCGAACGCAAAGGATCTGGCCTCGCGCGATGTCGTCAGCCGCTCGATGACACAGGAGATCAACGAGGGCCGCGGCGTCGGTGCCGACGGCGATCACATCTTCCTGAACCTGATGCACCTGGGTCCTGAAGTCATCGACGAGCGCCTGCCGGGCATCTCCGAAAGCGCCAAGGTATTTGCCGGTGTCGATGTCACGCGCGCACCGATTCCGGTCATCCCGACGGTGCACTACAACATGGGTGGCATCCCGACCAACTATCGCGGCGAAGTGGTCACCAAACAGGGCGATGATCCGGATCACGTCGTGCCCGGCCTGATGGCCATCGGCGAGGCCGCTTGCGTCTCGGTCCACGGCGCCAATCGGCTCGGTTCCAACTCACTGCTCGACATCGTCGTGTTTGGTCGCGCGGCTGCGATTCGCGCCGCCGAACTCGTCAAACCCGGCGAGCCGCACAAACCGATCTCTGACGACATCACCACGGCGGCGATCGATCTCATCGACAAAACCCGTCATGCCAGCGGCAACACCGGTGCTGCCGAACTTCGAGATCGCATGCAGCGGACCATGCAAAGTCGCGCCGCGGTCTTTCGCACCGGCGAGACCATGTCGGCAGGCGTTGAGGAACTCAACACTGTGGTTAGCGGCTGGGACGACATCGGCGTCAGCGATCGCGGCATGATCTGGAACACCGATCTGGTCGAGACCATGGAGCTTGAGAATCTGTTGTGTCAGGCGCAAACGGTAATAGAGGGCGCACTGAATCGCACCGAGTCCCGCGGTGGCCACGCGCGCGAGGACTACACCGAGCGCGACGACGACAACTGGATGAAACATACGCTCGCCTGGGTGCAGGATGGCAAGGTATCGTTTGACTACCGCCCGGTTCACATGAACACGCTGAGCGATGACGTCGAAGTCATTCCACCGAAAAAACGCGTCTACTAGGTATTGAGGAGCATCTGAATCAATGGCTGAATTTACTCTGCCGGCAAACTCGATTGTCAAAAAGGGCAAGGTCTTTACCGCCGCCCCGGACGCGGTCAACGTCAAGACTTTCCTGGTGTATCGCTACGATCCATCCACCGAAATGAACCCCTCGGTCGACAGCTACCAGATCGATCTGGACCACTGCGGGCCGATGGTCCTCGACGCGTTGATCAAGATCAAGTCCGAGATCGACCCTGGCCTGTCGTTTCGTCGCTCCTGCCGCGAAGGCATCTGCGGATCCTGCGCGATGAACATCGACGGCGCCAACACGCTCGCCTGCACCATGGCGATTGAAGATGTCGAGGGCGACGTGCGCATCTACCCGCTGCCGCACCAGCCAGTGGTCAAGGATCTGGTGTCGGATCTGACCAACTTCTATCGCCAGTACGAGGCGATCGAACCCTGGATGCAGGCCGACAGCAAGCCGCCCCAGGGCCGCGAGCGTCTGCAATCGAAGGAGGATCGCGAAAAGCTCGATGGACTCTACGAATGCATCATGTGCGCATGTTGCTCGACCAGTTGCCCAAGCTACTGGTGGAACAGTGACAAATACCTGGGCCCGGCCGCCCTGCTCGCAGCCTACCGATGGATCGTCGACAGCCGTGACGAGAAAACCGAAGAGCGACTGGCAGCACTGGATGATCCGTTCAAGCTGTATCGCTGCCACACCATCATGAATTGCGCGACGGTCTGCCCGAAAGGCCTGAATCCGGCCCAGGCCATCGCCGATACCAAGAAAATGCTGGTTCAGCGGAATCTGTAGCGCCTGATGCAACATTCGCGGCTGCGCTGGCTGTGCCGGCGCGGCATGAAGGAACTGGACACGGCCATGTCCACCTATCTGCAGCATCACTTGGGGCGCACTCGACCGTCAAACACGACACTCGTGCCAACGCTGCCACACATGGAGGACAAGTCAGGCCAAATCAGTTCTCATGTTCCGACCATTTTCTTTCCCCCCATGTAGATGGCTCTGGCCCTCTCCCACCCAATGCAGAGCAATCTATGAAAAAAAAAGGATTTGTCAGCACTGGGTCAAACCCTCCATTTTTTTTTGGGGCGCTTTCCTTTTTTTTTTTGGGGCCCTTTTGCCGGTAATTTGGGCCGTTCCCTATCACTTCTTCATTTTTAACGCCTCTCTGTCGCTTGTTTATTATTGTTTTCACCCTTTCGCGTA
>CAZYDV010000070.1:0-7743 GCA_964646405.1 uncultured Granulosicoccaceae bacterium
GTAATGCGAACTTTCACGGCGGGCTAAAACCGACTGTGTGCCGCCTTGGGAACTCTCTGGACGGCGACGCGAAAACTGTCGCACTTTTCCAGGTAGCTGTGGGTGCTGACGGGCATCGGCACCCGGGCCATGGCGACCCATTCGATCAGCTTTTTGCCCTCGATGATCAGGCCCTCGCCGTGCTCCAGCAGATAGCCTGGGGTGGTGGAATCAGTTTTTGAGCTGCAGCGAAATTCCTCCATCAGCTCGCCCGCCGAGACGAACTCGGGCCAAATGACGAAGTTGTTCGTCGCGTCGCTGCGCATGGTTTCACATTCGTATTTGGCCGCGGTGGCGAAGTGATCGACGTACCAGTCGAGCTCGGAAAATGCCGGTGAGGGTGCGAAAGCGCATTTGATATGGTCGGCGATGCAATCGATGTTGCGCATCGCCTGCGCCACCTTGATATAGCGTGAGCGGTAGAATTGCTCTATTGGGGCGGTGAAAGCGCGGAATGGCTCGCCCCAAAGTTCATCAATGCCTTCCTGGCCGCTGTAGTGCTTGACCTGCTTGCCAAGCTCTAGCGCCTCCTTGAAACAGCGACCGCATTGGCGCATCAGTTCATTGCTGCGATCAATCGTGACGCCTTTGGCGTTCAGATCGACGATCGCGTTGAATATATCGGTCGCCCGATTGAACAGCGCGCCGGCGAGCATGGCGGCATTGACTCGCTTCTTGCGCGGGTCAGTCTCGCGCTCATAGTGCAACCGCGCGCCATCGAGCGCTTTGCCAGGCGTGTTGATACCAGGTTCAGTGTGGTGAAAGGTACGGCGAGTGAGGGATTCGATCAGCTTCTTGCGAGCTTCGAGCGTGTCTTTGGGCGGTTCGTAGTAACGAATCCAGTAGCCCTCGTAGAAGACAAACTCCTGATCCTCGACGCGGCGTTTAGTGCCGTCGGCGGGCTTGCCAGCTTCTGTTCCCCAGACGCCACCCTGGCGAAAGGTTGTAGAGTTGCATGCAAAGTTCATGAGTACTGGGTATTGCCCGGTGGCGCGCTAGCGGTAGCGCGGTATTCCGTGTCCCGGCCTGTCGCAACCGGTGCAGGCGGCGGATTATTGCACAAGCGAAACGAGAGTGCACAGCCATTTGTGATGACCGTCAATTATTGTTCCAACCGGTGTTAAGCAGGTTTGAGCGCGGTCACAATCACGCGTTGTGGCGACCGGTGGCCCTCGATAGTACGAGTCGGGTCGGCCGGGTCCAGCGCTTGCGCAAGTGAATGAAAAGTCATCCATTCGGTCTGGCGTTGTTCGCGGGTATCCGTGTCGTGAAAATCGGCGCAGCGGGCCTCGCAAAATCCGCTGCTGCCGATCAGCTCGAGCAAATTCGCCGAACACTCCAGGTACCATACATTGCGCATATTGGCGTAGCGCTGGCCGTTGACGAATCGCGTCTCCGGGTCGTCGAGCACCAGCGTCTCCAGCACCAGTTGCCCGCCGGGACGCAGGCATCGCCAGAGCAGGCGCAGATGGGCCTGCGGATCGCGCCGGTGGTATAGCACACCCATCGAGAACACGGTGTCGAATTCGAACGGATGCTGCTCGAGGATTTCACCGGCCAGCGGCAGCACCCCTGCGGACTGTTGCCGGCAATAATGGTTGATAGCCTGAAACTGCAGATTGAACAGCAGGCCGGGATCCAGGCCGACGACACTGGCTGCGCCGGCACCGAGCATCCGCAAGGCGTAGTAGCCATTGCCGCAGCCGACGTCCAGTACGGTGCGGCCGGCCAGTGAATCCAGATGCGGTGCGACGCGTCGCCATTTGCGATCTGATCGCCATTCGGCATCAATGTGCACGCCGAAGAGCTCAAACGGTCCTTTGCGCCACGGACTCAGTTGCAAAAGAGCGGCTTTGAGTTGCCGAGTTTGCCGATCATCCGGCGCAGTATCCAGGCGACAGCTCACCGTGTCGGCGTTGAGCTCGATCTGACTGGCAGACCAATCGGGCAATTGCTGCAAGGCTTCAAGCCAGCGTGGATAGTCACCGTGGCCGCTGGCCTCAAGCCTTTGGATCGCCCCGGGGCCGATCTGATCCAGCCAGCTTCTTAGCGCTGGCTTGTGGGGGCCGGTAAGATAGCCATCCAGCAGGCTCACTTCAGCGCGACCAGCGACATAAAGTTGTAGTACTGAAACCACACTTCGACGCTGCTGAATCCTGCGGTCAGCAGCCGTTCGCGATGGATTGCAAGCGACTCTGGAATCATCACTTCTTCAAGGGCTTCGCGCTTTTGGCTGATCTCGAGATCGCTGTAGCCGTTGCTGCGCTTGAACTGCTCGTGCATCTGGGTGTGCAGGGCCTGCTGGCTTGGATCTTCAAAGCGAATCTTCTCAGACAGCACCAGTGCGCCGCCGCTAACCATATTGTCTGCCAGGCGCTGCATGAAGTCCCCGCGAAGCTCGGGCGCGATGAACTGCAGGGTAAAATTCAAAACGGCGACGCTGCAGTTTTGCAACGCCAGAGTGGCGATATCGGCGTTGACGACCTCCACCTCCAGCGCACTTGCCGGCGAGTCTTTTAGTCTCTTGTGCAGGCGTTCGAGCATGGCCGATGAATTGTCGACCGCAATCAGGCGACAGTCGGCTTCGGCCAGCGCCGCGCGCATGGCGAATGTCGATGCACCGAGTGAGCAGCCGAGGTCGTAACATCGCGTGCCTGGTTGCGCGAAACGGCCGGTCAGCACGCCGGATTGCGCCACAATAGCGCGATAGCCGGGTACCGATCGCTCGATCATGTCGTCGAAAACCCCGGCGACGCGCGCATCGAAACTAAAGTGCTGAACACGGTCTAGTGGGTCGGCGAAGAGGGTGTCTCTGTGCACGCGGTGCGGCTCTCGAAGGGTTGGTTAACAGGAAGACCGAATTGTAATCGCTCGGCGTGGCATTTAGTGAGCCTGCCGGGTCGTGCGCAGGTTATCTTAGCGGTTCTTCGATATTGAGCCTTCACTGCCGTGTCCGGGAACCGCAAACTGTCACTTCGCGAGGGCAAAGCTTATCTTAGCGGCGTCGATCCGCTGATGGCACGCCTGATAGAGAAGGTCGGCCCAACTCGGGTGCGCAGCGAGAGCAAACGCAGTATCTATCAATCGCTGGTGCGTGCGATCGTCTATCAAATGTTGTCCACTCAATCCGCCAACGCCATTCACGAGCGGTTGTTGCAGGTCTGTAGCGACGGCGTGGAGCCTCAGTCGATCCTGAATCTCGGTGAGCAGGTGTTGCGAGATATCGGATTCAGCCGGGCAAAGGTTGCCTCTGTGGTGGATCTGAGTGAAAAGATGCTCGATGGTACGATCCCGGGTGATCGGGCACTCCGTCGGCTCGAAGACGAAGCGCTCATCGAACGCTTGACCACCGTGCGCGGCATTGGGCGCTGGAGCGTTGAAGTGTTGATGATCTTCAACCTGCAGCGCGCCGATGTATTGCCTGCAACCGATCTCGGTATTCGCAAGGGACACGCGCTGGCCTACGGTCTGGAAGAGCCATTGCCCGCGGGTCACCTGGCCAAAGCGGGCCAGATCTGGGGCCCGCATCGCTCGGTGGCGAGCTGGTATCTGTGGCGTGCGACCGACAGTGTGGACTGGTCTGCTTGCGACTGATTCTAAGCCGTAAGGGCGTCGACAGCAGCACCGGTGGATTTGCCAGTCCGATCTTTCCCGATGGCAGGATCTGGTCGGTGCCGATCCCCGATCCGCGCTCACCGTTGCGCTATCGCGATCTGAGAGTACCGGAGGGGGCATCGAAGATTGTCCATAACCTTAGCCGCGGGCGGCTGGTAGCGGGCACCCGGGTACACATGGACCCGGACCTGGCACCGGATACGTTACCGCGCAATACTGGCTGGCAAGCCCTGTTCGGTCAGCACGGGGCCGCGCAGCGTCATCTGCAGTTGCAGGGCGTACAACCGGGTGATTTGTTTCTGTTCTTTGGCTGGTTTCGGCAAGTGCAGATGGCGCGCCGCCGCTGGTACTATGTACCTGACGCGCCCGATATCCATCTGATCTTCGGCTGGATGCACGTGGGGGCGATGACGCCGGCAGCACAGATGGAGGCTGACTGGGCGCAGTATCACCCCCATTTTCACGGTCGCTTCGGCACCGGTAACAGTCTCTACACGAGCACCGCAGAGCAATTGCCCTGGTCGCCGGGTCGACCGTCTGCCGGCGTGTTTGAGCACTATCGAACCGGCCGCGTGTTGAGTGCCCCTGGATGCACCCGCTCGATCTGGCGATTGCCTGGCTGGTTGACACCGCGCGGGCCGGACAGTGCGCTCAGTTACCACACAGATCTATCGCGCTGGATGCGCGATCGTGAGGGCGTGCAGTTAAGAACGGCGGCCCGGGGTCAGGAGTTTGTGTTGGATCTGGATGATTATCCCGAAGCGCACGACTGGATCAGCGGCCTGTTTCAGGCTTGAGATCGGCCAGCGGCGGTGGTGCAGCATCCGTGACCTCGCGCGCGGGTTCTTCTTCTATTGATTCGATTAACTTGTAATCGTGTTCGGGCAGTGCTGCGGTATCTCGCCGCGCGCGAGCTAGATAACCCCCCACGGCGCCTCCGGCGGTCGTCAGCGTGAGCAGTCCCAGTGTCACCATCTGGCTGAACAGCATGATCATGCCGAATCCGCCGGCAACCGCCACCGCGGCGCCAACCTTAAGATTGGCCCGATTGCGCGCCTTGCGGGTCTCGGAAGCGATCTCTTTTTGGGTTTGCCGGACCAGCTTTGTTTTCGCGCGCTCGGCATTGAGATTCAGGTTCTCACGTTCTTTGGCAAAGCGCGCAGACAGCGCGGCGACCCGCTGTTCGGCCATTTGCGAGGCAATCGAGCGAAACCAGAACATGAAGATCACAGAGATGATCGCGATTGGAAACAGAAAAATCAGCGAATTTTCGAAGTTGAACGGTTCCAGCAGCACCGCGGCCAACAAGACCGCCGCCAATTGCGCCAACAGGATTCCGGCAAAAAATCTCAGCATGCGCTGACTCCAAAGGGGGTTTGAGAAGCCTGTTGCAGATTATGACCGCACGATCGCCAGGACAAACGACAAAACGGACATATCGACCATTTGACGTCAATTTGTTGTCTAAAGAAAGAATTTTGACGGACGATCTTGTTACGGTCCACGGAGAAGAAAAACCCATGAAACTCGTAGCCACCCCGATAGTCGCCGCCGCACTGCTGCTGTCAGCGTACACTCCGCTCAACGCCGAGATCATTCGCCATCACGAGGGCAGCCTGTCGATCACGCAGTCGTCGGCAGTGCCACGCAACGGCCTGCACCGAAAGGATGTGCTGGCAAAATATGGTGAGCCAGTGCACCGACACGCGGCAGTCGGCAATCCGCCGATCTCAAGCTGGGAATACGATGGCTTTGAAGTCTACTTCGAGTATGACATCGTGTTGCACACGGTGATCAAGGTCGCCAGCCGCTAATTCGCCAGCGACGCGGTTTTACTATTCGCCGTCGAACGAGCAGATACTAAACACCTCGTAGCCCGACTCGCGCAGTCGGGCCGAGCCGCCCAGATCGGGCAGATCAATGATTGCAGCGGCCTCAGTCAGTTCACCGCCCAGTCGCGCGATCAGCGCGGCCGCTGCGAGCATGGTGCCACCGGTGGCGATCAGGTCGTCGAGCAACAACACCTTCTGACCCTGTGCAATCGCATCTTTGTGCAATTCCACCTCAGCCGTGCCGTACTCCAGTTCGTAGCTCTCGCTGACCGTATCGAAAGGGAGTTTTCCGCGCTTTCGAATGGGCACCAGGCTAGTGCTCAATTCATAGGCCAGCGCGCCGCCGATGATAAAACCGCGCGCATCGATACAGGCCAGCACGTCGATGTCGTGATCGTAGTAGCGATGTACGAAGCAATCGACCAGGCGCCTGAAGGTGGCCGGGTTTTGCATTAATGGTGTAATGTCGCGAAACTGCACGCCGTCGATCGGCCAGTCAGGGATCGTGCGAACGCGCGATTTTATATAGTCGTCGAAATAGCGATTCTGCGCACGGCTCATGATCGGCTGCCGGTCATTTGTTGAGCGTACATTGTGGCCCTACGCGCCATCGATCCGCGCAAGCAGGGGGGCTGCAAGCCGTTCGGTCATCGCGCCGAACAATTGTTCTGTGGTGTCCCAGTCGATGCAGCCATCGGTGATCGACACGCCGTACTCCAGTGCCGACGGATCCTTGCCCAGTTTCTGGTTGCCAGCACCCAGGTGACTCTCCAGCATAATGCCGATAATCGATTGATTGCCTTCGCCTATTTGTTTGCAGACGTTGTCGGCGACCAGTGGTTGCAGGGCGTAGTCCTTGTGTGAGTTGGCGTGACTGCAATCGACGATCAGGCTGCTGGACAATCCGGCTGTCTGCAGTGCCTGTTCGGCCAGCGCCACGCTGACCGAATCGTAGTTTGGCTCAGAGCCGCCACGCAAAATGATGTGGCCGAAGCGATTGCCGGCGGTCTCCAGCCGAGTGACCTGGCCGTGTAGATTGATGCCGAGAAATCTGTGGGGTGAGGCGGCTGATTTCATCGCGTTGATCGCGATATCCAGGCTGCCATCAGTGCCATTCTTGAAGCCGACCGGTGTCGACAGTCCACTGGACATTTCGCGGTGGGTTTGTGACTCCGAGGTTCTGGCGCCGATAGCGGTCCACGCGAAAAGATCAGACAGGTACTGCGGGCTGATCGGATCCAGCGCCTCGGTGCCGGCCGGCAATCCGAGCTCCGCCAGCCACAGCAACAATTCACGAGCGTTGTGCAGTCCGCGATCGATATCGAACGAGTCATCGAGTGCGGGATCGTTAATGTAGCCCTTCCAGCCCAGTGCCGTGCGCGGTTTTTCAAAGTAGACGCGCATCACTACGTAAAGGTGCTCGGCATGTTCGTCAGCAAGTGCTTTCAGTTTGCGCGCATATTCTTTGGCGGCGTCGATATCATGAATCGAGCAGGGACCAGCGACGACCAGCAAGCGATGATCCCGGCGCTCGAGAATATTCTCAACGGTAGTTCTGGCGCGGTCGACGGTCGCCGTCGCTGCCTCGGTGCGCGGTAGTGCGGTACGCAATTCCTGCGGCGTGACCAGCACGGATTCCGAGACAATATTGACGTTGGTGAGTTTTGTGGTCATGGCTGCAGGTACCGGGGCGAACAGAACGGCAAGTTTATGCGATGGTGGGGAAAATTACAGCACCTGCCCGGCGTTGCTGAGCGCTTTACGTCGTACCTGCGCCATCGTCGGTCTGCAACTGGCCGTCGACAATCGCCACCCCGGTGTCGCCATTCAGAACGCGCTGCAAATGCACGCCGATCAGTTCATGTCGCCAGCCCTGAGTGATGGTGGTCTCATGCTGGCCGCGCACCATGTCTTCGATTGATTTGCGCGGCGCCAGCACGGCGGCGTTTATCGCCAGACGAGCGGCGTGCAGCTTCGCCACTGCTTCGAGCAGATCCGCTGCCGCATCCTGCCCAACGCTGAGTCCGCCCTTGCGAAGCGGCACTGCCAGTGGTTGCGGCTTTTCCTCTTTGGCCGTGTTGATCAGGGCAATGATGGCTTTGCCGTGTTGGCGAATCGTACCGGCAGACAGGCCGCGCACGTGTTTGAGCTCGTCGAGGTCGTCGGGCATCTGTCGCGCCAGATCGAGAATCAATGGATCCTTCAGCAGCCAGGTGCGCGGCATATTCTGCTCCCTGGCGGTCAGTTCCCGCCAGGC
>CAZYDV010000070.1:7843-20742 GCA_964646405.1 uncultured Granulosicoccaceae bacterium
TCGACGCCGAGTACTTCGCGCATCAGATTGCCGTAGCCGAGCTGCTCCTGATAGCCCAGCAGCGGTGCCGCAACCTGGGTGTCGAACAGGTTCTGCGGCACTTTTCCGCACATCCAGTAGAAGATCTCAAGGTCTTGTCCGGCCGCATGCAGCACTTTGGTGATGGCGGGGTTGTAGAGTACGTCGAGCAGCGGATCAAGGGAGTCCAGCGCCAGCGGATCGATGATGGCGACACGATCGCTGGTGGCGATCTGGATCAGGGCCAGTTCGGGGCGGTAGGTGCGCTCGCGCAGAAACTCGGTGTCGATTGCCAGCCAGTCGTAGCGCGCCAGGTCACTGCACAGAGGTGCGAGTGCTGCATCGCTGTCGATAATTTCGGTTTGGGTCTTGTCGCTCATCGTCGCCACACTGTCGGTGGCGACATCATACAGATAGCGTGTGGGGCAGGGTGGTTTTTAGGCCGAGTCGCCCCAATCCGCAGGATGCCCGGTGCGGAAGAAATGGTGGGTGGCTCGGACGTATTCGCTGTCGTCGTTGGCAGCGTCAAGATGCAGCAGACTCTGGTGCAGCTCGTTGGCTTCGGCGAGGCGATTGGCCGAGGTCAGCGCAGTGATCAGGATCTGTTTGGTCTCGCCGCTTCGGCTGTTCGACGCATCCGTGTGCTCGCGCAGGATTCGCCGCGCCTCGTCGATGTTGCCGCGTGCAAGCTCGGCGCTGGCCAGCCCGACTGGTCCGGCAGAATGGTCGGGAAGCTGGGCGGCGACGTCCTTGAATGCGGGTTCTGCCTCGTCGATCAAACCCGTCGCCAGGCAGCTGATTGCCAGTGCATTGAGGTAAGTCAGTGGTGTGGTTTCGCTCATGCGTGCCGCCTTGAAGGCCCCGGAAGGGCTTTAAAAGATAATCGTGATCTCAAGCGTTATCGGCGCCACGGGCAGGACCTTGATCCCCGCGAATCAGCGGTCGCGGGTAAACCGCGGCTCGCGTTTCTCGAGGAACGCATCGACCCCTTCGACGGTATCGGTCTCCATCATGTTACAGGCCATAACGTCAGCGGCCAGCGCGTAGGCCCCGTCCAGCGGCTGTTGTAGCTGACGATAGAACAGTGCTTTGCCGTGGCGCACCGCGTTGCCTGGCTTGGCGCTGATGCGCGCTGCAAGATCTGCGACTTCATCGGCCAGCTCCGCGTCGGGCACGGCACGATTGACTAAGCCATAATCGGCAGCGCTTGCCGCGTCGATGAAATCGCCGGTCATCAGCATCTCAAGGGAGCGCTTTCGCGAGACGTTTCGCGACAGCGCCACTGCCGGGGTGCTGCAGAACAGACCAAGATTGACGCCCGAGACCGCAAAGCGTGCCGATTCTGCCGCGATCGCAAGGTCGCAGGTCGCCACCAGTTGGGCACCGGCGGCCGTTGCCAGTCCCTGCACGCTAGCGATCACTGGCTGTGGTAGTTCAGCAATGGTCTGCATCATCCGGCTGCATTGGCCGAACAGCTTGTCGTAGTAGTCTTTGGCGTGATTGCCGCGCATCTGTCGCAAGTCGTGCCCGGCGCAAAAGGCCCGGCCGGCGGCTGCAATGACCACCACGCGGACGCTGTCGTCAGCGGCGATCGCATCGAGTGCGGTTTGCAACTCGTGCAGTAGCTCTTCGGACAGCGCGTTGAATTTGTCTGCGCGATTGAGGGTTAGCGTCGTGACGTGTCCCACACGCGAATTGAGCAGTATATTGGTCATCGGCATGCTCCGGTCGAAGCGGCCACTATAGCCTTGCACGCGCGAACGCGGCAAGCAGGCAGGCACAGCATGAGTCATTGTAGATAAAGACGTGCGGCGTCGAAACGCCGCACGTAGTGCTCCCGATTGCTTTGATCTGCGTTTATTGTTTACGTTGTGGTTGCCGCGGCTGCACTTGCAAACATCAGACACCCTGTATTGTTTTTATTGGTGTCAAAGTGCTTGTGCCTGGTCTCCCATCAACACTTTTGTCAGATCTCTCGCCAAAAACTCCCAGTGTTATACCGCCATAGTTTCAACAATGGCAATCGGGTCCGATGGGCAGGCGAACAAGTTCGCTCTACCCCACTGACAGCCAGTCGATCGCTCGGCCATGCCGGCACCAGTGGCGCCGTCTTCGCAAGGCATCTGAATACTCAAATCGAATCTCGCCGATCAGTTTTGGATGATGCCCATGCTGCACAGGCATCGAGACAGTAATCGGCCGAATCTGCAGGGTGTTGACAGCCCGGGAACACCTGTGAATTGAGCACAATTGTCGATAGTTGCGGGAAGTGCTTGAAGTGTGGAGGGTTATCATCAAACAATGTGGCAGGACGGCATCTTGGCAGACACGATTGGATCAAACGCTGCTAAGTCGCTGGTTTGGCACAAGTTAGGCGAATAAAGGAGTTGACAAAAATTCGCTGAATATTCGCTAAGTAACGGATTTACATAGATACCGCAAAAAGATTGCCGTGAGTGCCGGAAATTTGAGGTTGAACAAGCTTTTCGCGCGGCGTTGCACTCACGCGATGGTGCGAACGTCGGCGATCAGTCGCCGACGCCTGTCAACTGCTCAGAGTGTTTTATGACTGCCGTCGCACAGAGGTGACTTTGCACTGCGCTTGCAGGTGCAAAAAAAGACTTTGCCATCTTTGTCTGCTGTGTATTTGACCGGCGCGAAATCACTGCCTTTGTGCGAACCGTCGCAGAAGGGTTGTTTGGCGCTCTTGCCGCAGGAACACCAGAAGTAGTTCTTGCCGTTTTCCACATCGACTGCGATCGGTGCGGTGCCGGCGATTTCAGCTTCGGACATGTCGTTTTCCTATTAATGTTGGCGCGCTATTATAACTGAGCAGGCGGCGCGTCATCAGCGTTTGCAGGCGCTCGTCGGCCCAGCCACACAAGACCCAGTGACCAGGTCGCGAACCAGACTACGACAGCCGCCGCGAATAAGCCACGGGCGGTGGCCTGTGGCCAGAGCCACAACGTCATGGCCAGCAACAGTAGGACCAGCCAGAAAGAAATCAACTGCAGGCGCAAGTGGGCGCGTGCCAGCGGGCTCTCGACACGATGGAATTTGCTGTGACTGACCAGGGCGCCGATGATGGCCGTAATGCCGAAAAGAATCCCGAGCGCGTAGAGCAGATAGCCCAGTCTTGCCAGTTGTCTGTCCTGGTCGATTGGCATGGACGGGTCTGGCTAGCTCGCCAGCGAGCGGCTGATCACCAGGCGCTGAATATCCGATGTGCCTTCATAAATCTGGCAGACGCGAACATCGCGCGCGATGCGCTCGACCGGAAAGTCCGCCAGATAGCCGTAGCCGCCGTGGATCTGGATTGCGTCAGAGCAGACCCGCTCAGCCATTTCGCTGGCAAAAAGTTTCGCCATCGACGCTTCTGTCAGACAGGGTTGATCGTCATCGCGCAGCGTGGCTGCGCGATGTACCAGCAGCCGGGCGGCGTCGATCGAGGTGCACATGTCGGCCAGTTTGAACGCAATGGCCTGCTGACTGAAAATCGGTTGGCCGAAAGCGTGTCGATCGGTTGAGTAGGCCAGGGCGTGTTCGTAGGCTGCCCGCGCCATTCCGACAGACTGCGCGGCGATGCCAATTCTGCCACCCTCCAGATTGGACAGTGCGATGCGATAACCCTCGCCCTCGGTGCCAAGCAGGCTGTCGGCCGGCAAATCGCAGTTGTCGAGCACAATCTGGCAGGTGTCAGAGGCCCGCTGGCCCATCTTCTTTTCGATCGAAGCGACCTGATAGCCCGGGTTGTCGGTGGGTACGATAAACGCGCTGATACCGCGTTTGCCGGCATCGGGGTTGGTGACGGCAAACACAATAGCGACGTCGGCGTTGCTGCCGGAGGTGATGAACTGCTTGACGCCTTTGAGTCGATACCCGCCTTTATGTGGTGTGGCACGGGTGGTCAGCGCCGATGCATCCGAGCCCGCCTGGGGTTCGGTCAAACAAAAGGCGGCTAACATCTGGCCGGTAGCCAGTGGTTCCAGCCAACGTTGTTTTTGCTCCTCGTTGCCAAAGCGCAAAATCGGCAAACATCCAACCGAGTTATGCACACTCATGATCGTCGAACAGGCGCCGTCACCGGCGGCGATCTCCTCCAGCGCCATGGCGTATGAGACATTGTCGGTAGCCGAGCCACCGTAGGCTTCCGGGACGACCATACCCAACAAGCCGAGCGCGCCCATCGCGCTGATGGCCTCGCGAGGGAAATAACATTCGGCATCCCAGCGCGCTGCATGTGGAGCCAGTTGCTCGGCGGCAAATTCGCGAGCGGTGTCGCGAATCATCAGTTGCTCTTCGGTGTATCGCATCGGATTGCTGTCAGGCCGGGTTCAGTTCGATTGCCACTGCTGTCGCCTCGCCGCCGCCGATGCACAGCGAGGCCATGCCGCGCTGCAGGCCGCGCTGTTGCAGGGCGTGGATCAGAGTGACCAGAATGCGCGCACCGGATGCGCCAATCGGGTGACCCAGAGCGCAGGCACCGCCGTGCACATTGACTTTGTCGTGTGGCAGTTCCAGCTCGTTCATCGCCGCCATGGTGACGACAGCGAAGGCTTCGTTAATTTCGTAGAGGTCGATTTCGCTTTGCGTCAGCCTGAGTTTGTCGAGCAGGTTTTTCATCGCGTAAACCGGCGCGGTGGTGAACCAGTTGGGCTCGTGCGCGTGTGAGCTGTGGCCGAGAATCGTGGCCATGGGCTTGATTCCGCGGCGCTGTGCCTCGCTGTTGCGCATCATTACAAGGGCCGCGGCGCCATCGGATATGGAGCTCGAGTTGGCGGCGGTGACCGATCCGTCTTTGGCAAACGCCGGACGCAGTTGCGGGATCTTGTCGAGGTTGGCCTTGTGGGGTTGCTCATCAGTCGAGACCTCAGTGGTGCCGCGACGGTTAGTCACGCTGCAATCGGCGATCTCGGTTGTGAAGTGGCCGGCGTCGATGGCGTTGCGGGCGCGCGTCAGAGATTCGATGGCGAAGGCGTCCTGCTGCTCGCGCGTGAACTGGTAGCGCCCGGCACAATCCTCGGCGAAGCTTCCCATCAGCCGGCCTTTGTCGTAGGCGTCCTCAAGGCCGTCGAGAAACATATGGTCAAGCACGTTGCCATGCCCCATGCGCATGCCGCCGCGTGCCTTGGGTAACAGGTAGGGCGCATTGCTCATGCTCTCCATGCCGCCTGCAACCATGACCTGGTTGCTGTTCGCCAGCAGCGCGTCGTGCGCGACCATCACGGCCTTCATTCCCGAACCACACATTTTATTCAGCGTGGTGCAACTCACCGCCAGCGGCAGTTCGGCACCCAGTGCCGCCTGGCGTGCCGGCGCCTGCCCCTGTCCGGCGGGCAGCACACAGCCCATGATCACTTCCTCGACATCGGCGGGTTCCAGCTGACTGTTCTTCACTGCGGCGGCGATCGCGGTTGACCCCAGCTGAGCCGCGGTCATATCTCCCAGAACACCCTGGAATCCGCCCATTGGCGTGCGTTGGGCTGCGGTGATGACAATCGGGTCTTTTTCACTCATCTCGTGCCGGCTCCGGTTTGGAAGTTGCGGGTGATGGGACAGGTTTGATATTCATTTGATCAATTCGGTCTCGGCAGCGCTGCTCGATTTCCAGCATGTCACGCAGCGAGGATTCGATATCGCGTTGTTGTTGCAGAAGCCGCTGGCGTCGCTCTGCGATTTTCTCGCAGGTGTACTCCAGTTGCTTCAGCTCGCCCTCAGAGGTGTCGTACATGTCGATCACGGCGCGGATTTCGTCCAGCGGCCAGCCAAGTCTGCGGCCGCGCATCACCAGAATCAGCCGAGTGCGGTCTGCGCGCGAATAGATGCGTCGTTGACCACAGCGCCGTGGGCTCAACAGGCCTTTGTCTTCATAGAAGCGCATTGCCCTGGCAGTTATGCCAAATTCCTTGCCAAGTTCAGAGATGCTGAACGTGTCGCTTGAATCGGAGTCAGCCATTAACGGGCATCTGTCTGTGTTGACGTTTACGTAAACGTGAATATACACTCACAGACTGTAAAATCAAGGCTGCGCGCTCGGGTCAATTGGTCTGATTCGCGCACCAGTATCAGCTAAATTTCAAGCGAGGGACTCTGATGTCAACTCCTGCAGGTGATGTGCTGACCATCAGTAAGACGGACGAAGTTCGACATATTCGCTTCGTGACCGCCGCCAGCCTGTTCGACGGCCACGATGCCTCGATCAATATCATGCGCCGGATCCTGCAAGGCTCTGGTGCTGAAGTCATTCACCTGGGGCACAATCGCTCGGTCGAGGAGATCGTCGTAGCGGCGATCCAGGAAGACGTGCAGGGCATTGCGATCAGCTCGTATCAGGGTGGACACGTCGAGTACTTCAAGTACATGGTCGATATGCTGCGCGAGCGTGGCTGTGAGCACATTCAGGTATTTGGCGGCGGTGGCGGGGTGATCGTCGCCGACGAGATCGACGAACTGCATCGCTACGGCGTGGCGCGTATCTACTCGCCTGAAGATGGCCAGAAGATTGGGCTGCAGGGCATGATCGACGACATGCTCGGGCGCTGTGATTTCGATCCCGGTCAGCGTGCCAGCACCGATCTGGACAATCTAGCCGGCGATAATACAAGGCTTGCGGCGATACTGACGTCACTGGAAAATTCCAGCTATCCGCAGGCGGCCAGCAAGCGCATCACTGAGGCCGCGAGCCGGATCGACGGCGTGCCGGTTCTGGGTATCACCGGGACCGGTGGCTCGGGTAAGTCGTCGCTGACTGATGAAGTGATCCGCCGCTTTCGCCTCGATCATGGTGACAAGCTGAAGATCGCCATTCTCGCGGTCGATCCGACGCGGCGTAAAACTGGCGGCGCCTTGCTAGGTGATCGTATCCGAATGAATGCGATCGACCACCCCAACATATTCATGCGCTCGATAGCGACGCGTGAGGCGGGTGGCGACGTGCCCGCGCAGCTTAGTGACATGATCGCCGCGACGCGTCTGGCGGGCTTTGATTTCGTCATTGTTGAGACCCCCGGCATCGGCCAGGGCGATGCGGGCATTGTGCCGTTTTGTGATGTGTCGATGTATGTGATGACGCCCGAATTCGGTGCGGCGAGCCAGCTGGAAAAAATCGACATGCTGGATTTTGCCGATGTCGTGGCGATCAACAAGTTTGACCGTAAAGGCGCGGCCGACGCGCTGCGTGATGTCAGCAAACAGGTGCAGCGCAATCGCGAGCAATTCGCGCTGCCACCAGAACAGATGCCGGTCTATGGCACCATGGCGGCACGATTCAACGACGATGGTGTGACCGCGCTGTATCAGTGTCTGCTGGCCGAGCTAAAATCGGCGGGGTTGCAGGCAAACGGCGCGCTACTGCCGTCGGTTGATACGCGCCACTCCACTGACAGCGCGGTGATCCTGCCGGCCAACCGTCAGCGTTATCTGGCCGAGATCGCCGACTGCGTGCGCGGTTATCGTGCCACAGTCGAACAGCAGGCCGATCTCGCCCGCGCGCATCAGCAATTGCTGGCAGCCAGATCAATGCTCAACGATCACTCGGTCGAGGTCGATGGCGAGGCACTCGATCGCCTGCTCGATGAGCGGCGCGATTCGGTCGATCGGCACAATCGTCAATTGCTCGAGCAGTGGCCGACTACCTGCGAACGCTATCGCGCAGAACAATTCGTCACCAAGGTCCCCGATCGCGAAATTCGCACAGATCTTAAACATACGACGCTTTCGGGCAGCGTGGTCAATAAAGTATCGCTGCCACGATTTTCTGATCACGGCGATTTGCTGCGCTGGCTGTTGTTGGAGAACCTGCCCGGTTATTTCCCTTTTACCGCCGGTGTGTTTCCATTCAAGCGAGAGGGTGAAGATCCAACGCGCATGTTCGCCGGCGAAGGCGATGCGTTCCGTACCAACCGGCGTTTCAAAGCACTCTCCGAACACGCCAAAGCCAAGCGACTGTCTACAGCGTTTGATTCCGTCACACTGTACGGCAACGATCCGCACGAGCGGCCCGACATCTACGGCAAGGTGGGTAATTCGGGCGTCTCGATCGCTACGGTCGAAGACATGGAAGCCCTCTACGATGGTTTTGATCTGTGTGATCCGACCACCTCGGTATCGATGACCATCAATGGCCCGGCGCCGACGATACTGGCGTTTTACTTCAATACCGCGTTCAGGCAGCAACAGCGAAAATTCGAGCAGGAAAACAACCGTGCACCGAATGAAGAGGAGCTTGCGCAAATTCGCGCCTGGACGCTTGCGAATGTGCGCGGCACGGTTCAGGCCGACATCCTGAAAGAGGATCAAGGGCAGAACACCTGTATTTTTTCCACTGAGTTCAGCCTAAAAGTCATGGGCGATATACAGGAGTATTTCGTCGCCCATCAGGTGAGAAGTTTTTATTCAGTATCTATTTCCGGGTACCACATCGCCGAGGCCGGAGCCAACCCGATCTCACAGTTGGCGTTCACGATTGCGAATGGTTTTACCTACGTCGAGAGCTACCTTGCGCGCGGCATGCATATCGATGACTTTGCGCCGAATTTGTCCTTCTTTTTCAGCAATGGCATGGACCCCGAGTACACCGTGATGGGACGCGTGGCGCGGCGCATCTGGGCCGTGGCTATGCGTGAGCGCTACGGCGCCAACGAACGCAGTCAGAAGCTTAAATATCACATCCAGACATCGGGCCGTTCGCTGCACGCCCAGGAAATGGCGTTCAATGACATTCGCACGACCTTGCAGGCGCTGATCGCTGTTTACGACAACTGCAATTCACTGCATACCAACGCCTACGATGAGGCCGTGACCACACCAACCGAAGAATCTGTTCGACGCGCGATTGCCATTCAGTTGATCATCAATCGTGAGTGGGGTCTGGCGCGTAACGAAAATCCAAATCAGGGCAGCTTCGTCATTGATGAACTAACCGACCTGGTCGAAGAAGCCGTGCTGCAGGAATTCGAGCGAATTTCTGAAAGAGGCGGCGTACTCGGTGCAATGGAGACGGGTTACCAGCGCGGCAAGATTCAGGAGGAGTCAATGCTGTACGAGCACAGAAAGCACGATGGCAGCCTGCCGATCATCGGTGTGAACACCTATCGCAACCCTCAGGAAGACGAAGTTGAGGCCGTGGTTGAGCTTGCGCGTTCTACCGATGACGAGAAACAGAGTCAGATAACCCGCCTGCGAGATTTTCATACGCGTCACGGCGACCAGGCCAGTGCTGCATTGGCCCGCGTGAAATCTGCTGCGGTGGCTGATAAAAACGTATTTGCCGAATTGGTCGATGCCGCGCAGTATTGTTCTCTGGGGCAGATCACCGATGCGTTGTTTGAAGTCGGCGGCAAGTACCGCAGAAACATGTAACTTCATCAAACAACCTGAGACCTTCGCCCATGAGTGTTGCAATCGTTACGGGCGCCAGTCGTGGTATTGGCGCGGCGGTGGCGCTGGCGGCCGCCCACGACGGCTATGCAGTCTGTATCAACTATCATCGCAGCGAGGCGCAAGCCCGGGCATTGTGCGAACAGATCGAATCATCCGGGGGCAGGGCGATTGCTGTGCAGGGCGATGTGGCGAGCGAAGCCGATGTCCTGCGAATGTTCGAGCAATCATCCGCAGCGCTGGGTGAAGTAACGGCGCTGGTGAACAATGCGGGAATTCTCGAACATCACAGCCGGCTTGAGGATATGTCGACCGATCGTTTTCGCCGCGTCTTCGATACCAATGTTATCGGCTGTCTGATGTGCGCTCGTGAAGCGATCAAACGCATGTCGACCCGGTCTGGCGGGCGTGGTGGCACGATCGTCAATATCTCATCGATGGCCGCGCGCCTGGGCGCACCCAACGAGTATGTCGATTATGCGGCAAGTAAAGGTGCCATAGACAGTATGACTGTTGGTCTGGCTCGTGAGAGTGCCGATTGTGGTATCAGAGTCAATGCGGTCAGGCCCGGTGTCATCTACACCGACATTCATGCAAGCGGTGGAGAGCCTGACCGCGTCGATCGCGTTAAGTCGGGGGTACCGATGCAGCGTGGCGGCACAGCACAGGAAGTGGCTGATGCCGTGCTTTGGCTGATGTCGCCAAAATCAGCCTATTGCACTGGAACATTTATTGATGTGAGTGGAGGACGGTAGTGTCGACAATTCCCCCTGGCGATTAGTCTATCCCATTGCATCCAGTCAGGCGGCACGGATAACTGCCTTTTCATCTCGTCTGCTGAACCATCGTTTCAGCCATCGAGGCTGTGTTGTGTGCCCACACAGCGGATTTGTTTTCCATTGGTAAAACAGACTGGAGTTGCATGGATTCCCAATTGCGCGATGCCGCTTTGCGCTACCACGAGAGTGGTCGCCCGGGCAAAATAGAAATAACGGCCACCAAAGGGCTGACCAATCAGCGCGATCTGGCGCTCGCCTACTCGCCGGGTGTCGCAGCAGCTTGTACTGCCATCGCTGACGATCCCGCCAACGCCCATCGCTACACCGCACGCGGCAATCTGGTCGCCGTCGTCACCAACGGTAGCGCGGTGCTTGGCCTGGGAGATATTGGCGCACTGGCGTCGAAGCCTGTGATGGAAGGTAAGGCGGTACTGTTTAAAAAATTTGCCGACATCGATGTCTTCGATCTGGAGGTCGACGTGTCCGATCTGGATCGACTGGTCGATCTGATCGCGGCGCTGGAGCCGACGTTTGGTGGCATCAACCTCGAAGACATCAAAGCGCCCGATTGTTTTTACGTCGAGCGCAAGCTGCGCGAGCGCATGAATATTCCGGTGTTTCACGACGATCAGCACGGCACAGCGATCGTCGTTGCGGCCGCCATTCTCAACGGTCTCATCGTGGTCGGCAAGCGTATTGATCAGGTGAAACTCGTGGTCAGCGGCGCCGGTGCTGCCGCACTTGCCTGTCTTGAATTACTCGTTGACCTGGGTTTGCCAAGGGCGAATATCTGGGTGACGGATCTTGCAGGTGTGGTCTATTCGGGACGCACCGAGTCGATGGACGAGGCCAAGGCCCGCTAAGCACAAAAGACCGATCATCGTCGTCTTGACGAAGTCATCTCTGATGCCGACATTTTTCTTGGGTTGTCCGCGGGCGGTGTGATGAAACGGGACATGGTTGCGCGCATGGCTGAGCGGCCGCTGGTGTTTGCGCTGGCCAATCCGAACCCTGAAATATTGCCAGAGCACGTGAAGGAAGTCAGAGACGATGCGGTGATTGCCACCGGCCGCACCGATTATCCCAATCAGGTGAATAACGTCCTGTGCTTCCCATTTATTTTTCGTGGTGCGCTGGATGTCGGCGCGACGACAATCACCCGATCAATGGAAGTTGCTGCGGTGCATGCGGTAGCGGCGCTGGCGCAGGTGGAGTCGTCCGATGAAGTGGCCGCGGCCTATGGGGACGCACAAAGTCACTTTGGCGCTGAGTATTTGATTCCACGGCCATTCGATCCGCGACTGATTGTGCAGATCGCACCGGCCGTCGCGCAGGCAGCTATGGACGCGGGAGTCGCCACCCGGCCGATTGATGATTTCGATGCCTATCGATCCCAACTGCAGCAGTTTGTCTATCACTCCGGCAATTTCATGAAACCAATTTTTGCCGCGTCGCGCGATGCCACGCGCTGTCGCGTGGCCTTTGCAGACGGCGAGGAGGAGCGCGTGCTGCGGGCCGTGCAGGTGATCTGTGATGAAAAGATCGCACGTCCGATCCTGATCGGCAGGCCTGCGGTCATCGATCTCGTGATCGAGCGCCAGGCGTTGCGCATTCGAGCGGGTCACGATTTCGATGTGGTCAATCCCGAGCACGATGATCGCTATCGAGAGTACTGGCAGACCTACCTGCAATTGACGCGGCGCCAGGGCGTCAGCGAGCAACTGGCACGACTTGAAGTTCGCCGCCAGATGAGCCTGATCGGCGCACTCATGATGCATCGTGGCGAGGCCGATGCGATGATCTGTGGCATCGTCGGCGAGTATGCAGAACATTTGCGCTTCGTCGATCAGGTGATCGGCAAGTGCGACGGTGCGAGTGTTTACGCGGCAATGAATATTTTGATGCTGCCGGGACGCCAGATCACAGTGGTCGACACGCACGTTAATCGAAACCCCGACGCGCAACAGATCGCGGAGATCACCATCCGCGCGGCGCAGGAGCTCAACCGCTACGGTATAGTGCCCAAGGCCGCGCTGCTGTCGCATTCGAATTTCGGCACATCGGACGCTGCTTCTGCGCAAAAAATGCGCGACGCGCTGGCGATTATTCGCCGTTGCGCACCGGAACTGGACATTGACGGCGAGATGCACGGTGATATGGCGCTGAACGTGCCGATGCGAGCGTTGCACATGCCGGAATCACCGCTGGATGGCGAGGCAAATCTGCTCGTCATGCCGAATCTTGACGCGGCCAACATCAGCTACAACCTGCTGAAAGTGGTGGCCGGTCAGGGGGTGGCGATCGGGCCGATACTGCTCGGTGCTAATCGTCCGGTGCACGTCATGACGCCGTCATCGACCATTCGCCGTATCGTCAACATGACCGCATGGGCTGTGATCGACGCCAATCACGAACGCACAGGCGAGGCCCGCCTGTCGCCATTGCGAACAGGCTAGGTCGCCCGTGCCAGCTTTATCAGTTGCGCGTGTGCCGCCTCGCTGATCGCTACACCGTTGCGGGCGGCCGCAGCGGCGAGATCTGCCCGTCGGCTGCCTGGCAGTCTGACGTCTGGCTGTTCAAGCATCGCTGTGATCAGCGATTCCAGTCGCTGATCGAAGTCGCCGGCGCCAGCCGCCTGGGGATCGATCACGATCAGCATTTGAGCGGTGCGAGGCGGTGCGCCGTCGGGGGTGAAAAAGGATGTCGCCTCAAACCCGAAGTGGG
>CAZYDV010000071.1:0-20673 GCA_964646405.1 uncultured Granulosicoccaceae bacterium
GCAGATACAGAATACTGGCAATCGAGGCGCTGGATACCAGCGTGCCGCCGATCAACAGTGGCACACGACGCGCGAGCCGATCCGACAACCAGCCCATCAGCGGCGCACCGAGCAACCAGCCGACAAACACCAGCGACAGCAACGGCGCCGCCTCGCTGCGCGGCAGGCCACGGACCGCAGCAAACCACGGTACACCCCACAAGCCGGCAAACGCGAGCACTGGACCAGTCAGTGACATGCCGACCAGCGCCAACCACCAGGTTTGCGGGTTGGAGGCCGCCACTTTCAGCGCACGCATCAACGGTACCGTCTGCGTGGCACTGCGATCGCGTGGCTGAACGGCGAACCAAAGCCCGGCCGCTAATGCGACGCCAAACATTCCCAGCCCATAGACACTGTAGCGCCAGCCAAACCATTCGATTGCCGCCGCCAGCGGCGCCTGACCGAGAATGGCGCCCGAGGTGCCAGCGAGCTGACCACCGCCGGTGAAACCGGCAAAGTGTTTCGCCGGCAAGCTGGTCGCGATGATCGTCAATACGCCAACCCAGGTGAACGCACTGCCCAGCCCAATCAGAAAACGCCCGGCGTAGGCGAGCCAGATATCATCGGCAGCAGCAAACAAAAAGCAACCGGCCGCACACAACGCGCAGGCAAGCGTCATCAGCACACGAGGGCCGATGCGGTCCATCATCACGCCAACCGGAATCTGCACCGCGGCGTAAACGTAGAAATAGATCGCCGACAGATGCCCAAGCACCAGCGCACTGACCTGAAACTCGCGCATCAGCTCGTCTACCATCACGCTTGGCGATACGCGCAAGGCAAATCCGTAGAGAAAAAACAGCGAGCCCATGGCCCATGCAATCAAACCGGCTCGGGCCATGGTTTTCCCGTCAATGGTGGGGTGAAACAAGAGACGCAACAGGACGATGGATTGCCTGCCACACGCAAATTGCGGATGATCGGCACAGACACTACCAACCGCGGCGCAAGGTTTACATTTATTCGCCACCACGTCCACCGAGCGTTCACGTCGAGCATCGCCGGTTCTGCCCAGCCTGCCCGGCAGCACGCGTGCATGGTCAGTTCGCGCCCAGGTTGCTAAACTGGGTGATCGAACAGGAGACGCCGGCATGACCTTCATCATCAATCCGCACGGCAGATTGCAGGAATGGATCGCAGAGGAAAAGGGTTATTTTCGCGATGCCGGGCTTACCGACTATCGCCTGCAGGCGCACTCGCTGCTGACCAAAGACACGCCCAAATTCGATACCGCAAACGACCAGCCACTGGACAATCGACAGGGCGCTTACCAGACCTATGAGGCCGGGCGCGATGCCTCGATCAGCTGCGCCTGCCACTGGACGGTGAACATGGCCGCCGCTGCCAGCCACGGTAAACTCTGGGGCGAATGCTATTCGGTATCTCCGTGCGCGATTGTGGTGCCAAAGGACTCTGCGATTCAGGATCCGACACAGCTTGCCGGAGTGCCGATCCATGTGGGCTACCAGTCCGGCAGTCACTACACCACTATTCAGGCGCTGGAACCTTTTATCGATGCGTCACAGATCGAACTGGTCTTCGGTGGCACCCCGGCCGAACGCGTCGATCAACTGCTCGATGGCAGCGCACCGGCGGCAACGGTATTCGGACCGCAGCTCTATGTGGTTGAACAACTGGGGTTTAGAAAGATCATCGACTCAACCTTCATGATCGCTGCCAATGTGCCCGACGGGGTCGACCCGGGCGATGTGGCGCGCTACTACCAGGCATTGCGCCGCGCACAGACAGATCTTGACCACATGCATCAGCCCTACACGCATTATTACCAGAATGAACTGCCATCACGCCACGCGGACTTGGTCGATGTGAAACGCTTCGGGCCGGGCGAGCGACTCGTCTTTGAGCCCTACTCTGAATCCATTTACAACAGCACGCAACAATGGGTCATGGAACGCGGGATTTTCGATGACGCAGGGGGCAGCCAGGGCAGCTACGAAGAAGCCGTGATGAGAATCACCTGAGCCTGCTCAGGTATTGAGCCCACTCGTGCAGGCTGACAATTACGTGCACTGTATTCAAGCACGCTCGCCGCGTGGTTTGCGAAAAAACTCAAGTTGAAACGATACCGGGCCAATGATATCAACGTGGTGCACCTGCTCCGCCACAATCACGCGAGGCCTGTCCGGCGTAACCTCGCAGCTCATCGCCTCAGCGTCGTGCGTGAAACAATACGAAAGCGAACCAGTGTGTACGTGCAATAGCGCCCACACACCACTGGCTGTGGCATGCTCCTTTTGCAAGCCTTTCGGCACGCTGTTCTGATCGAACACCGGTGTTTTCTTATAGGACTGCAGATTGACCGGGATTCTCGGTTCGTCTTTCGTCGCACGTTCTACTGCGTCGAGCGGCGCATTGACTGAACATTTGACGCAACGCAACATCTGCCCCAGATGGTCGATACGCCCTGCCGGTGTGGTAACCCACTCGCGGTTCTGCCATGGTGGGTCGTGCCGTACATGCTGAAAGTGCAGACACCCCAGTACCGCCACCCAGTCATCGTTGTCATCGCGATGAAAATCAACAATCGGCTGAAACACTATATGTTCCTCTGAGAAGAATTCGATGTCTGCCGGGCCGCTACGGCGACACCGACCAGTAACAACATGAGCTCAAGAAATTCCAGCGCTACATAAATAATGTGATGGCTCGATGCCTCCATCTCTTGCCCGGCAACGATCGCCACCACCCGCGTATTCATTACCGGCAACAGCACAAAGTATTGAAACAGCAGAACACCACCGATCGTCAATACCAGCCATCGCAAGCCGGCGCTAACACCTGTTCTGAGACACAGCGACAGACAGATACACCATAGCGCAAGCTCTACCCACCTGAATACGCCAAAAGTAGCACTGCCGACCTGCAGTGCATTTGCCAAAGGCACAGACGGCGCCAGAAACTTGGCCGGTGTGGCTACAAAGCTCACCCCGACCAACAGCCCCGCCCAGACACGCAGTACAAAGGCTGGCAATTCCGCTTTCATCGATGGTCAGAGTTCAGTGCAATGCGAAGTGGCGGGCAATCAGTTGGTCAATTGCTATTAATTGGAATCCACACTTACACGATATGGCAACGGCTTTTTCATTCAGTGCTTGCCCTTTTGGTTTCCACTTACATCTATTTTATATATATCTATAAATTTTCTCAAGGAAAATGGCGTCATTTCCAAGCCAGTGAAAATTTAAGTCAATTTTTATTGATCTATTTATTATATATGTTAACTTCACCCCACTCCCGCTTATCCGATCAACATGAATTATCACTCCGACATCCAGTCGCTTGCGAATCTGGGCGCAACAAAGGCCAAACAGCTGAAATCCAGACCACTTAGTGGATTCATCGGCGCAATGCAGGCGGGCGCCTACGTGGGGATCGCCATTATTCTGATCATGACGCTCGGCGCCAAGGCCCCCGAATCACTGCGTCCACTCGTTATGGGGGGCGCTTTCGGACTGGCCCTGATACTAGTGGTGATTGCCGGCGCCGAACTGTTCACCGGCTATAACCTTTATACGACGCTCGCGGTCGCGCAGAACCGCCTCTCACCATCCCACGCCATCATTACCAATACACAGATTTTTGTTGGCAACCTTGTCGGGTGTCTGTTGCTGGCGACTATCTATCGGTTCGGCTCCGGATCACTTACCAGCGGTGAGGCGGCGATCTTCCTGCAATCGGTTGCCGCAAAGAAAATGCATCTGTCCGGTGTGGAACTGGTTGCGCGCGGCATCCTGTGCAACTGGCTGGTGTGCCTGGCGTTGTGGATGGCCCGCCGGGTCGACAGCGACGCTGCCAGGTGCATTGTCATCGGCTGGTGCCTCCTGGCATTTATCGCTTCCGGCTTCGAACACTCGGTCGCCAACATGACGGTGCACCTGCTGGCGCTGTTCGGACCGCCCAATGCAGACATTCATCCGGGCGGCGCCGTTCACAATCTCTGCTGGGTCACACTGGGGAACGTGATCGGTGGCGGATTGTTCGTCGGAATCGCCTACCACCTGCAGGCAAAACCCGTCGAAGACACCGCAACTGACGCCAGGTCGTAACCGCACCCACCCTCACTCTACCCCATCTGGAGACTACTCCTCATGCAAACGATAGTACTGCTTATCTCGCTGGCCGGAATCGCACTGGTCGCCGCAGCGTTCACCTACGCCATCGTCGGCTCGACCATAGTCGATGACAACTATACCAGCACAGTCAAAAGCGCCTATCGCCTGCGCCGATGGTGGATATCCGCGCTGTGCCTACTCGGCATAGTCGTGTCTGTGGCCAGCCTGTCCCCATTTCCTCTGACCGCTGCGACCGGACCCGCCACGATCGTCAACGCATTGGGCGGACAGTGGTACTGGAAGCTTGACGTCGATACCGCGACAGTCGGCGAGCCGGTGCAGTTTCGCGTCACCAGCGCCGACGTCAATCACGGTCTTGCGATCTACAACCCACAGGATCTGATCATCGCCCAGACCCAGGCCATGCCGGGCTACACCAATGAGCTCAACGTCACTTTTACCGAAGCCGGTACCTACCGACTGATGTGCCTTGAATTTTGCGGTCTGGCTCATCACGCAATGATTGCCAACTTCATCGTCACGGAGAATCCTTGATGCCAAACAGCGAAGCATCCAAGACTCACACATCATCTCATCAGACCATCGTCAAGACCTACCTGGCGATTGGCCTGCTGGTCTTTGCCATCATGATGATTGTCGGTGTCATTCTGCGCGCCGCACAGGGTGCATCGCTGCTAGCACTATCGCCCGCGTTCTTCTACCAACTGATGACACTGCATGGCGCTGGCATGGTCGGTGTGGCCGGCCTGGCGGGTCTCGCAGTTAACTGGTACTTCCTTAGCCGTCACGTGCGCCTGAGTGTGGCGGTGATGACCATCTCACTGTTGCTCTCTCTGATGGCGGTGGCGATGATTGTCGGCTCTATCCTGGTGGGTCAATTCGCAGGCGGCTGGACATTTCTCTATCCGCTACCCGCGCAGTCGCTGAACACCTGGTCGGTGTCGGCGGCGGTTGTCTTCACCGGTGGATTGCTGCTGCTCGGCGTCGCCTTTTTGCTGGTCTATTTGGACATGGCGATAGCCATCTCGCGACGCTACGGCAATCTGGCCAGAGGATTGGGCCTGCCCATGCTGTTCGGCCGCGCGCCGCTCGATGACCAGCATCCCACCACCGTGGTGGCGAGCTCGATGGTAATCATCGTGAATATTATTGGCATAGCTGTCGGTGCCGTGGTACTGGTACTGACCCTTGCCAACCTGCTCTCACCGGTCATCGCTCCGGACGCGCTGCTGATGAAACACCTGATCTATTTTTTCGGCCACGTGTTCATCAATGCAACAATCTACTCAGCCGTTACTGCCGTGTACGAAATTCTGCCGCTCTATACCCGACGTCCATGGGCCATCAGCAAACCTTTTCTGGCCGCCTGGTTTGCCGCCACCTTCATGGTGATGGCAGTCTATCCACACCACTTGCTGATGGACTTCGCGATACCGTCCTGGCTTGCCGTAGTCGGCCAGATTGTCTCCTACACCAGTGGTATCCCGGTGCTGGTGGTGACGGCATTCAGCGGTTTGTTGCTGATTTATCGCAGCGGCATCAAGTGGGACACCACGTCATCCTTGCTGATACTTTCGCTATTTGGCTGGGCGGCGGGTGTGATACCGGCCATTATCGACGGCATGATTCGAGTCAATCTCGTTATGCACAACACACTGTGGGTACCGGGGCATTTTCACTTCTATCTGGTGCTTGGGCTGGTGCCGATGGTACTGGGATTTGCCAACTGGTTCAGCCGTAGCGCAGTACAGGGCGCGGGCGGGCGCTGGCCGGTGGCTATCTACACCGCAGGCGGTCTGTTGCTATGCCTGAATTTCCTGATTTCCGGCGCGCTATCAATCCCGCGTCGCTGGGCGGTTCACCAAAGCGACTGGCAGTGGCTGGGTGACCTCGGCGCAGCCGCCGGAGCGATACTGTTGATCGGCACTCTGCTGATCGCCCTGCCCATACTGTTCCGGTTGCATCGAGCCACAATCAGTGAAGCACTCTAAAGGTTACTGCGCGTCGATCGCTGCGTCTGCGGTGATTGCGCTATTGGCTTTGGCAGACTACACCCACGGCTTTACCAGCTACACCTACGAGGGTGTACGCCGCGCCCGCATCGATCAGCAGCCGGTTGACGTTGGCAACTGGGCACTGCAGGACGCCAGCGGGCAAACCACTCGCCTGACCGATTTTGCAGACGATTGGCTGCTGGTCGATTTTATCTATACCCGCTGCCCGACGATCTGCCGGGCGCTCGGCTCCCGCTATCAGCAACTGGAACGATTGATCGCCGACCGGCAACTGGATAATGTCAAGCTGGTGTCGATCAGCATCGATCCACAGTACGACACGCCAAAAAAGCTCGCACACTATCAGAAATCCTATGGCTTGAATACCGGGCACTGGACGGTCACACGTCCACACGATCTCGCCACTCTGGAACAGTTACAAGAGCAGACAGGCCTCAGGGTTATCGATGACCCAATCTGGGGATTTGCGCACTCCGATGGCATTCACCTACTGCGCAATCGGCAGCTCGTAGCGATCATGGACCCTTTTTCCAAAGGTCTGGAGTCGTTGTTAGACCGGGTTGACCGAGATTGATCAAGTGGCGTGGCAAGCAAAGAACGCCAGCAGCCTGCAACTGATCATCGTCGTTGCTGTTTTGGGCAGTCTTACCCCTGGCGCCAGGGCACTGTTCGAAACGACGATGATTGGCCATATGTTGTTTCAGCTACCATTGCTGGCAGCGGCCGGCAGCTGGCTAACACAACTTAACCACCCCCTTCGCCAAATGCTTTTACGAATCGATCCGGCCGGCGCCATCGCTCTGATCACAGGCTCCGCCTGGCTGTTTTTCTGGATGTTACCCGTTAATCTCGACCTCGCCACCCTGGAGCCCGGATATCGATGGCTAAAAATCGTCTCAGTGCCGTTCGGTATTGGAATGTGCTTCTACTGGGTTTGGTCGCAGGCGTCGACGCTTGTGAAACTGGTCCTGCTTTTTGAGGGCTGGGCCTCCATCACGCGGTTGGGCTGGCTGTATGTCGAGAGCCCGCTGCAACTGTGCAGCAGCTATCTATTGTCAGAACAACTGTTGACTGGAAAGATTTTACTTGCGATCAGCGCGATGCTGGGTGCCGCTGCGCTGTTATCGGCACTATTCGGCTCTTTCGAAAAACCACGGCTCGTAAAATAGCCTTGTGCGCGTCGAGCGGCTATCATTGCGTCAACCATGTACATTACGAAAAACACCGACTACTCATTTCGCACGCTGATGTTGCTTGCCGTACAGCCGCCCGATCAGCTGATCAGCATCGAAGAGATCAGCGCCAGCCTGGACGTCTCGAAGGCACACCTGATGAAAGTGGTCAATCGCCTGGCCACACTTGATCTGGTTGAAACGGTACGCGGCCGCTACGGCGGGGTAAAACTGCGCGACAGCGAAAAGGCAATCAACATCGGTGAGGTTTTTCGTCAGCTGGAAGAGATCGAAAAAATAATTGATTGCGACGACGGCCCCTGCGTGTTCCGTGGCGCCTGTCGACTGGACAAAATATTTCAGGATGCCGCAGAGGCCTTCATGCAGGAACTCGATCAATACACCCTTGCTGATCTGATGCGACGAAAATCACAGTTGCGGCAAATCGTCAACTTCCGCGGCTGAGAGCCCCGTCCGATCGGGTTACCTGAATCGTCAAGCCCGTTTTTTCAACCGTTCACGAAACACTTTGACAATCACACCGCACCAACATACGGACGCGGACCCGGGCGACGCATCGACTGCGGCGCGACGACAATCCCGAGGCCGATCCACGATCCGCAAATACTGCTGACGCCGCAAAAAAGCGCGCGAATTCAAGACCCGCAACAATGGGTTTACTATCAGCGGCCGGGCCTTTTCGATATCATCCCGAGCATAGTTCGTCACACGCACGCCTCGGGAGAGAGTATTGAAAGCGCCGTCCACGCTGAAACAGCAAACACAGAACCGCACACCGAAGTTCGGCCACTATGTTGGCGAGTTCCTGACGCCGGGCATCGGCCACATGCTGGCGCAGGCGCGGTGCGATTTTGTGTTTTTTGATATGGAACACGCTGGCTTTAGCATCGAGTCGCTGAAACAGGCGGTTCGCTACTTCGAGGCGGCAGGTGTGGCAATGTTTGTGCGCACACCCTGCAAAGACTACGATACGATCGCACGACTGTGCGATGCCGGTGCCGAGGGCATCATGGCACCGATGATTAAAGATGCCGACGAGGCGGCCAGGCTTGTCAGCTACATGAAGTACCCACCCGCCGGCGAACGCGGCATCGCACTGGGTATTGCACACGACAACTACTACGCCGGCAGCACGCCGGTTGCCGATCGTCTGCTGCAGGCGAATGATCGCAACACTTTCTTCGCACTGATCGAAACGCGCGACGGCGCGGCCAACGCCGATGCGATTGCCGCGACCGACGGCGTCGACTGCCTGTGGATCGGGCATTTTGATTTGTCGGCATCGCTGGGCGTACCCGGAGCATTCGATCACCCCACCTATCGAGCCGCCTTCGATGGCATCGTCGCGGCGGCAAAGCGTCACAACAAGGCATTGGGACGATTGGTGGGCAATGTCGATGAGGGCCTTGCCGATCTGCAGCAAGGCTTTGATTTTTGCTGCTATGGCACCGATACCATGCTCTACCAGCGCGCATTGATGCAGGGGCTGATTGAGCTGCGCGGCAAAGCCGATGTCAGCTAGTCCGTTTCGAGTTGCCCTGTCGGCAAGCTTTCATTCACCCGATGGCAGTCCGGTCTATCCATCGTTTGATCTGTCCCCATTATCAGACACCCCGGATATTGACCTCTTCTATCTGCCGGCGTGCGATCCGATTGACGCCGCCGCCATCGCAGATACAGACGCACTGATACTACTGTCTGAGCGTTTCACTGCAGACAGCATTCCAGCGTCTGATCGGCTGGCACTGGTCGCTCGTTTCGGCGTCGGCTACGACAGCGTCGATGTCTCTGCCTGCAGCGATCACAACATCGCGGTGACCATTACACCAGACGGCGTTCGCCGCCCGGTCGCTGTCGCTATCATCACGCTGATGCTGGCTCTGACTGGCAAACTAATGATCAAGGATCAACTGACCCGGCGCGGCCCCGATGGTTTCAATGCGCGCAGCGAACACATGGGTGTTGGCGTAGCTGGATTGACACTCGGATCCATCGGCATGGGCAATATTGGCGCGGAGATGTTTCGCATGGCAAAGCCACTGGACATGCGCTTCATCGCTCACGATCCACAGGCAGACGCCGACGTTGCCCGCACACTCGCAGTGGAACTGGTGGATCTGGAAACGGTATTTGCCACCGCGGATGTGCTGGCGGTGAATTGCCCGCTCAGCGACGAGACTTATCATCTTGTCAATGCGGATCGCCTGACGCTAATGAAATCCACCGCCTACCTGATCAATACAGCGAGAGGACCCGTGGTCGATCAAACAGCGCTGACTCAGGCGCTACAAACGCGGCAATTGGCCGGCGCCGGCATCGATGTGTTCGAAACCGAACCACCGGCAGCCGATGATCCCTTACTCACGCTCGACAACGTGATCGTCACTCCGCACGCACTGTGCTGGACGGATCAGTGCTTTGCCGGCATTGGCGCATCTGCTGTGGCATCGGTGCTGGACATGGCAGCCGGTAAGCCACCCACCAGTCTGCTCAACCGGCAGATTCTTGATAGCCAGGTCTTTATGGATAAACTTGCGCGCAGGCGCTAGACCGGCCTTTGGGATCAGTGGCAGCGCGTCGCGCCAGCCTAACGTCCCTGGCCCTTTTTTCACGCATTGTAGTACTGGCAATGGGTAGTACTGGCAATGGCACGACCGAAGCTCAATTGATCGGTCGAGCGTTGCATCCAAACGTCAATCACGGTGTATCGTCTGGCTCCAGTGCAGCGTCGGCGCGACGCCGCTGGTGCTGAATCAGAAAATCCGCCAACGCAAAGCGATGTTCATCGTTGGCGGCCCAGCTATGCATGGTATGTGCGCGCACATAGGCCCGCACCTGTGATACTTCGGGTATCTCTAGCTCAATGGTACTCGAATCCTGCTCTTCGTCGGTCTGGCTATGGCCCGGTAAAGCACTGGTGTCGTCTGGCATGCGACCTCCTCGTCCGTGGTAGCTCGATTGAGTATTCCACCGTCATGTGGAATATACTTAGTCAAGCATTTGTGACGCCAGTCACCCGTGCATGGTTCACAAAAAACACCTATTTGCGAACCCCTTCCCAATTGCGCAATTCCATTCTCGCCGAGACTATTGCGCAGCATTCACGGTATGCTGCCGCTGAGTCAATCGACAGGCGCCAGGATTTCCCCGATCGCCGGCGCCACAGGAACCAACACCCGCAAGAGAACAAAGCATGAGCACAGCAGCGCAACCCGTATCGATACCCCTGCCGGAATACGCCGTGCCGGAAATCGTTGCGGATGTGGATTTTGAAGACGAGCGGCTCTGGGTGCCTCGCGGCGACAATGTCGAAAGCCTGCCACTGCTGTTTAGCGTCACTCAGGGTAGCTGGGTCAATATCACCCGCGCTCGTGGAGACGGCATTATCAGCCGACATCGACACTCGTCACCCGTGACGGGTTATACCCTGCAGGGTGCATGGGGTTATCTGGAGCACTCCTGGACCGCTCGCACCGGCACTTTTATTTTCGAGCCACCGGGCGAAACCCACACTCTGATTGTCAAACCAGACCCCGACGACAACACGAGCGATCACATGATGGTGTTGTTTCATAATTTCGGCCCACTCATGCATGTCGATGAGCAGGGCGAGGTGACAGGTTACGTCGATGTTTTCTCGCGCCTGGAAAGCTGCAAAGCGCACTACCTGAAATGTGGTCTGGGCAGCGAACGAATCGAACAACTGATTCGTTAATCAATCGCATTGCTCTGAATGGTTTACTCACCGCCATCGAGCGCAGCCACGACGTCCGCAGCGATTGTCAATCCGTGCGTCATGCCCTGGCCGTTGGTGACCGTGATCGCTGTCACGCCATCGGCGGGCTCGATTTTCAGCAGATCCGTATCCGGATGATGGGCATAGTGGCCAAGCCAGCGGCGGCTGATCACACGGTGGGGCAAATTCAACATGCGATCGAGCTCAGCGAGTATGAGCTGATCAACCCTGTCAAGCCGCGCGTCTTCCTGAACGTGGCCATAGTGATGAGAATCACCGATGGTAATCGAGCCATCGAGCTCCTGGCTTGCGATGACATGTATCCCGTGCCCAAGGTATTCAGGATACTTTCGCCGCTGCAGGTCTTTAAGCGCTGATAGCGCATCACACGCCGTGAATGCGTCGTATCGTGTCATGCTCAAGCCACCCAGTACGAACGGCGCCAATTGATCGATTGTAGGTTGTGGCCCCATTGACAGCATTTGCAAACGGCACGGCACCACACCGGTTGCGGCGAATGCCTGCGGGTACAAGGTGGAAAACTCGCTGCCGCCACACACAATGGTATGCCCCACCCGGTAATCGCCGCGGTTGGTTTGCAAGTGCCCGGCAGCCGCGCCAAGCACCTCTTCCCCAAAATGGAAAGTCACCCCCATCTTCAGCTGCAGCCACCTCGCGATGGCAGCAACTGCATTTTGTTGATCGACCTTCCAGGCGTCCGGACTCCACAACCCGCCCAGCAGCGTGTCACGATTGAGCCACGGTGCGATCTCAGTCAATTTTGACAGTGGAAGCAGCTTCGAAGCATCGGCCAACTCACCCGGGCTGTTACTGTATTCATCCAGCAGCGCAAGTTCTGCCGCTTCGCGGGCAACAAAAAGGCAGCCGGTCTGTCGCAGCGCAATACCTGCCTCGTCCGCAAGCTCACGCCAGTATTGCAACGCGCGTTGCGCATCGCGCAATGGCGTACCGGACTTTTGCGCGATGATCGCCAGCATACCGAAGTTTTGAATCGATGCACCCATTGCTCGATGGTCGCGCTCAAAAACCCGGACAGACATGCCAGCGCGCACAGCGTGCCAGGCATGCGCGAGCCCCAGAATGCCAGCGCCAACAATCGCAATATCAACCTGTTTGTGCACTATTGACTACCTCTGACACTTTGGCCGGCCTCGCCCACCTGACAGTCCGTGCAATACCGTCGATTGCCGACCAAAGCACTGCATGTATGGTAACTTTTACCAATCACCGGCAGGTACCGTCCTATGAGCAGTACGAGCGCGCCAATCCAAATTCTACGCGAAATGCTTGAAAACAATGAATGTGATGCGGCTCTGTTTACCGATGCATTCCTGGCCCAGGTACCCTTGTCGCGGCTGCGTGCGTTGTTGGCAGAATTGCAAGCCAGGACTGGCCCGGCGATTGATGTGCAGGCACAACCGCACGATCGATACCGTATCACAACCGCCACCCACCACTTCGAATGCAAACTTACGCTCAATAACGATTCACGCGTCAATTCCCTGTGGTTCAACCAGCCGCATAGAAACACCGTTGAATTCGATGATGTCACCCAACAACTCACCTCTCTGGCCGGACAGGTATCGGTGCTGGTCACCTGCGATGGGCAGACCCTGTTCGAACATCAGGCCGACACCCCGTTGGCCGTCGGCTCTGCGTTCAAGCTAGCGGTGCTCGGCGCGCTGTCACGCCTGATAGAGGATGGCACACACCAGTGGAGGGATGTCGTGACGCTGCAGCAGAAGCACATTTCGATGCCCAGCGGCATGCTGCACAAGATGCCGATCGGCTCGCCTTTCACGCTATACAGTGTCGCCGCACTGATGATCTCGATCAGCGACAACACAGCGACGGATCTCTTGATCGATCTAATCGGTCGCGATGCGATACAGGCGTTGCTTGGCACCGATCAACTGCTGAGCACACGCGAGTTCTTTCTGTTAAAAACGGACAGCGCACTCAGGCAGCAATACCTGACACTCGCCGATGCAGAAAAATCTGCCTTGCTGCAAGGCCACGCTCATCAACCGCTGGAACAGCAAGCGACGATCAGGCAACATCACCCCGGCGTTGAATGGTATGTGTCTGCCAGAAAACTGCAGCAACTGATAGAAAAGGTCAGGCACCTTGATGTCATGTCGATCAGCCCCGGACCCGCGTTACCGGCACATTGGCAGCACATTGCCTACAAGGGTGGCTCAGAGCCTGGTGTTCGCAATCGTACGGCGGCGGTACGCGATCAAAACAATAAACAATACTACGCAATTGTGACGATCAACTGTGATGAGGACTCGCTTGACTCGAGCCGCTTTGACACGCTGTGCGCAGAGCTGCTTGCAAGCCTTGCCAGCTAAAACTGGCTATACCGGCATGCGCGTCTCGATCATGCCGGAATACCAGCTCGCACCAAACGGAATCGCATCGTCGTTGAAGTTGTAGGCCGGGTGATGGCAGGCAGCGCTGTCGCCGTTGCCCAGAAAAATATAGGCACCGGGGCGTTCTTCGAGCATATAGCTAAAATCCTCTGCCGGCATGATCGGATCGACGGCGTCGTTGACGTCTGGCGACACCGCTCGCGCCACCTCGGCTGCGTATTGTGTGTGCTCTGGTGTGTTGATCGTGACCGGGTACCCCGGTGTCCAAAGTATTTCGGCACGGGCGCCAAGCGCCGAGGCCGTCCCGGTGGCGACTTCGCGAATCCGTTGCTCGGCGAATGCGCGATACTCGGGATCGAGCGTACGTACCGTGCCCTGCATTCGCACTACGTGGGCGATGACATTGCTGGCCGAACTGTCCGTATTGAACGTCCCCACCGTCAGCACCACCCGCTTTAGCGGATCAACGTTGCGCGAGACGATCGATTGCAGCGATATCAGGATTTGTGCGGCGACCAGCGTGGTATCGATTGCCTCGTGAGGCTGTGCCGCGTGTCCACCCTTGCCGGTCACAACAATTTCAAATTCATCGGATGAGGCCAGCAGCGCGCCGGGGCGAATCGCGAAGTGACCAATCTCCATGCCCGGCATGTTGTGCATGCCGTAAACCTCCTGAATGCCAAAGCGATCCATCATGCCGTCGCGACACATCTCAAGCCCGCCGGCGCCCCCCTCCTCAGCCGGCTGAAAAATCACGATGGCGGTGCCATTGAAATGGCGGGTTTGGGTCAGGTATTTGGCCGCACCCAATAACATAGAAGTGTGTCCATCGTGGCCGCAGGCGTGCATCAATCCGGGTGTCTCGGAGGCGTAGTCAAGCCCGGTGGTTTCGGTGATCGGCAACGCGTCCATGTCTGCGCGCAGGCCGACGACTGCGCCGCTATCGGTCTGGCGGCCCCTGATCACGCCGACCACGCCGGTGCGTCCTATGCCTTCGACCACTTCGTCACAGCCGAATTCGCGCAACAACTGCGCGACTCGTGCGGCGGTCTTGTGCACCTCGAACAGGAGTTCCGGCTGGCGATGAAAGTCGCGTCGCCAGCTCGTGATTTCCTGTTGCAGATCGGCATAACGATTCTTGACTGGCACGTGCATTCCCGTTGGATAATATTCGCGACAGTTTACGCTAACAATCCGCCGCGCCGCTTATCGAGTGCGACGAATCCCTTTAGGCTCTGTACACGGCAATTGAGCGCGGTTGCCATACGGTGGGCATCGCCTCAGCACAGCGCTTGTGCCGTACGTCCGGCCGCAAGGTACGATCAGTCGTGAACTATTACATACAAGGCCAATGAAAACGGGGACGGTGTCAATAAAGACCACCGCCCCCGTTTCACTGCAAACCACCAAACTACGCCACTGCTACCGACTTCAAGCTGATACAAACTACCTGGTACTACCGACTTCCTGTATACCGCTACCGTACTGCTACTAACCACTGCACTCAATCATTGCTCCCACCCCCCATGCAGGCAAACGCTGCCTGCTAGCCTGTCGAGGGCAGGAAACACAATCGATTCGAATAGGCGTACTGAGTTGCCTCGGCAACCGAAGAGACACCCAGCTTGCGATAGATGTTCGAGATATGACGGGCTGCTGTGTTTTTAGAGATGCCCAGTGACTCACCAATGTTCTTACGGGTGTAGCCGTTGGCCAGCAGGATCAGTACTTCGAGCTCTCTGGCGCTGAGCCCGTTGTAGCTGCACTCGTGTTGTTGCTTGGCCGAGTAAGTATATTTTTCAGCAAGCGTCAACAGCGCTCCGATCTGGTTGACACTGAGTCCATCGGTCAGCCCGAGCAAGCTGCCCACCAGTTTGGACTTCACATCACCGCCCTTGAATTGGTTCTCATAGTACATCGCTTGTCCCTCCGACTGTTGTTCAGTACTGAACGTGATACGCGACGCTTTAAGACGCCGTACCGCTACGCATTCCGTGATTGAGAAACCACTCTGGCAACACCCGTTGAATCCGGTCAACACACCGGCTAACGGCCAGAGTTCTCTTCATATGCGACTCGACCGTTTCGGTCAAAAAACTCCTGTGTGCCGCTATCTCCCTGTCAATCCATCCTTTGCTAAAGCTGCCAGTAACATCCGTTTTCGTGGGTGTGAGGCCAAAACGCAAGGCCATTACCGGCGCGGTGCAATGCAAAACCGCACGGCCAAACTGATCTTCACTCCTAACCGACAACCAAGTGAACGGGGCCTTGAAAAACGCCAAATCACTCGTGTGTATTGATACACTTTTGATAGCTGTCACCCTTAAAAGCCCTCGTTGCCTGCCTCCGAACTGACACCCCGCACGATACAGACCGCAGGTCGCCCACACTTGTGGTAAATCCCACAAACTTATAGAATTTGGGGGATTGCGGACAATTCCTCATAGTGCTAGAGCCCACCGCACCGCGTCGACACTGTCGGTGAGATGGGCTCTACCATTGCGGCAAGTTGCCGCCACGGGGAAGACTGGGAGATCGCTGCCAGCAACGGTAGAGGCAGATGGGTGCTATGAAGATGCTGCGACAAGTACAACCGCGGATGCTGGAGGCGGTATCGCTGGAGGGCATTCCCGCTTTTCACTCGCTCAACGCGGTACAGCGACGTGCGATCGCTGCAAAACTCGACCGACGCTACTATCAGCCGGACGATGTCATCATCAAGCGTGGTGAACAATCCACCGAGGTCTACTTTCTGATCAGCGGCCGGGTGCGAGCCTGCAGCTCGTCAGCCGAAGGCAAGGAAGTTCAGTTCGAGGATCTCGACGCCGGTGAAATGTTCGGCGAACTGGCTGCCCTTGATGGTCGAGGGCGCTCTGGTGAGGTGGTCGCGATCGCCGAATCTACCGTCGCCGCGATGTCACAGGCCGACTTTCTCGACAGTCTCGATACCCACCCCGGTCTGAGCCGTTACGTCATGACTCGATTGACGCAGGTCATCCGCAATCAAATGGACCGGGTGCTTGAATTCACTGCACACACGGTAAAAATACGGGTTCGCAGTGAACTGGTGCGTCTGGCGGAACGTCAGGGAGAACCGCTCGGTGGCGGCGTGATCGCCATCACCAACGCGCCGAGTCAATCAGATCTGGCGGCTCGCATCGGCAGTCATCGGGAGGCGGTTAACCGTGAGCTGAAGGATCTGAACCGCCGTGGCGTGATCACCTGGACCCGGACCGAGCGCTTAATCAACGATCTGGAGACGCTGAAAATGCTGATCGACTCACCTGACAAAGAATCGAGCGACTAAGCACAGCACTGCGTTGCAGGTATCATGCAGCGCTTGTCCAATCTCTGGCACCAACACCGATGACACTCGCCGTCTGGGCCGCGTTCGCCCTCACCTGTTGCCTGGTTCTGGTTATACCGGGCCCGACCATCCTCACCGTGATCAGCTATTCGGTGTCACATGGCAATCGCGCCAGTTTGCCACTGATCGCCGCTGTCGCCCTCGGTGATTCCACTGCACTGGCGTTGTCGCTGGCGGGCCTGGGCGCCATCATCGCCACCTCGGCCTGGCTCTTTACTGCGATCAAATTACTCGGTGGTCTGTACCTGATCTATCTTGGGATCAAATTACTACTGGCCGGCACCGCCCCACTACCCGATGGCAACAACGCCAGCTTCGATTCTCGCGGGCGGCTCTTCTTCAACACGTGGCTGGTTACCGCACTGAACCCCAAGGGGATCATCTTCTTTGTCGCGTTTCTGCCGCAGTTTGTCAATCCGGCTGCAGCCACGATCCCACAGCTTTGGGTTCTGGCCGTCACATTCGTGGTACTCGCGATACTCAACGCGGCGCTGTACGCATTTTTCGCGCGTGGCGCGAGACGGCTGCTGATGTCACCACGCGCGCAACGCCGATTCAACCTCGGCGGCGGCAGCCTGCTGGTGATTGCCGGCGGCTGGGCACTCACTGCACGGCAGGCGGCCTGACAAAGCCGCCCTCGTGACTTAGTGTCGCTCGTTCGGATCGCGCCACGGCTGCGGGCGCGAATTCGCATCGTGCTCGATAATTCTCCATTGATCACCAATGATCGGGTCGTCTTCGTCCTCCGGCAACGGCTCTTCCTCCTCCCAGTCGTAGACCTTTCTTCGCGGTTTAGGGTCACTGTGGCGAAACACAAGCGCACATAAGGATCCGCTCAGGGCACCAAACAGGTGGTACTCGAAGGAGATACCGGGCTCGTGCGGGAAAATTGTCCAGAACATTGCGCCGTACATGAAAAAGGCCACCATCAACAGTGCGATTGAGCGTTTGTCGCGACGCAGAATGCCGGCAAAGAACAAAAAGAAAAACATGCCGTGAGACAAGCCACTGGCACCGATGTGATAACTCCCGCGGGCGAACAGCCACACTCCGAGGCCAGACAACACCCACACGATAGCCAGCACGCGCCAGCGCGATCGCGGATAGCCGTAGATCAGCATACTGCCGAGCAGCACGATCGGCAGCGAGTTGCTGATCAGGTGTTGCCAGGAACCGTGAATGAACGGCGCGGCGACAATGCCAAACAGCCCGCTTACGCTCTGCGGATAGACGCCCAGCGCGTGCAGACTCTGCCCAAGCACCGTTTCGCCAAGCTTGATTAGCCACAAGATCAGCGTGAATCCGCAGACCAGAATCACGCTGTCACGCATCGAAATATTGTTATCCATCGGTGCGATCTTGGGGCGCGAAGCACAAATTAAAGTGGACACTCACCCGGTCTTTCACCGCCACGGCCCGCCAAACCGGTATACGACATCGTCAGGCGGATACCTCAACTAATACGTCTCGGCCCAACTGCAACGCGAGATGCAGCGTATCGACCATGCACCAGTTCTCGATGATCTTGCCATCGGCGCAGCGCCACCAGTCACAATCGCGCATGTAGACTCGCTTGCCGGTTGGCGCGATACCCAGAAACGGCGCCACGTGCACGCCGGTGATCTGTGGCCAGCCGCTGAGAAACGCATAGTCGCCGTCGGCGGACTTGCAGCTTGATCCGATCCCGCTCAGGCCTTCGTTTTGTCCATCACCCCAGCCTTCAAATGACTTTTCGAACGGCACCTGAAATGCCTCGAAAGCGTCGCGTGTGCTGTAACTGCCAAATCCCCCCGGCCCATACCAGACCATGCGTTCATCCCAGTAAGGGCGCCAGGCGCGATCCTCCGATGCGAGCTCCAGCAACATGTCCTCAACCAGATCACCGGTGACGCGCGATGTGGCTGGATCCGGACTTTGACTCAGCACGCCATCGTGAGTCGCAGGCCCCGGCACCACACCTTCATAACCCTGACTTGCCGCCAGTGGCCACAGACCGAGCGCAATAATGAGCTCGGCCAGACCAATAAAACACTCGGCCTCGACCACCTGGCCACCCTCGATGCGCAGAAACTCGCCATAGCGCAGAAACGCCATTTTTCCGGACGGTGGAATGCCAAACAGAGGCGCTCTAAAATGGCCGTAGAAATAGCCCGTCGAGGTGACCCATTCACCGTCAAGATAAGCACCGCCAATCACTACATGGTTCTTCCGGCACAGACCGTCAAACGCCTGTGCCAGTGGTATGATCAGTTGGTCGTAGTAACCTTTTGCACCTTGAGACTCGTTGATCGGGTGGCCGAGCTTTAATGTGGTATCTGGCGCAAAGTAGCTATCGATCGCGGGTTTTAATGCGACTATCCCAGCATCGTATTGCTGAAGATATTGCAGGTAGAGCATTTTGTTGTCGGCCGTGGTCGCCGTGGCGATACCCATACCGGGCCGGGGTGCGCGTGTCATGCAGACTGTCCATTGGAATTCCCGCGTCAGTCTCGTGGTCTTTTACTGCGCAGTCAATGCCATACAGGCAAATCCACATACCGCCGTTCAGGGCTTAAACAGAACCATCCGAAGGCAGCGAGTTGTCTGCCGCCGATCGGTAGGTGCCCTTGCTGTACCGGACGCTATCTTCAACGATCGACGCAATGGCAGCGACGCAAACCAGAAAGCCGGATATCGGCACAATGGCGATGGCATATTTTTTCGGCATGTAGTTCGGATGAAACTCAAACTGTCCGCCACTGAACGAAAAGTGCCACATCTCCCAGTATTTTCCGCCCATGGTGTCGACTGTTTCAAGACCATAGACAATCATCACCACCCCGAGGCAAAAAATCACCAGCGTCCAGAATTGGCGGACCAGAAAGACGGCTCTGTCGGGCAACCACGAGTACACCAGATCAAGTGCGATATGATCCTTGTCCCTGACCGTCAGCGCCAGTGCCAGAAACACTAACCAGATATTACTCAGCACGGTCAGCAGATCACCCCAGACCGGCGGATTCTCAAACACGTAGCGCATCACGATGTTGTAGACGGCAAATACCACCATCAATAGCAGAAATATCGCACAGAAAGCAGTGAGTATTTTCTTCACCCAGCGGTCGATCCACACGATCAGATCAATCATGCTGTATACCGTCAACCACGCGACCTGTCTGCGCCATTGCCAATTCCACCTATCTGACAAACCCGAATAATTCGGGCAGGAACATAGTGAACTGCGGAACGATGATCAGCACGAACAACAACGCGAATAGCGCAATCAGATAGGGCACCATCGCCAGCGCTACGCGCTCCAGCCGCACGTTGGCAATTGCACCGGCGGTGAAAAAGGCTACCCCGACTGGTGGCGTCACCGAGCCAATCAGAAAACCGACCACCACCACCAGCGCGGCCTGCACATCCGGATACCCGGCTTTGACCATGACATCGACCAGCACCGGGCCGACGACAATAATATTGGCCGCAGAATCCATGACCATGCCAAGCAGAAAAATAAACATCACCAGCACCAGAATAAACAGCAGCGGATTGTGCGTGTAACTGAGCAGCCATTGCTCCAGATCGTTGATCGCACCCAGGGATGTCAGCAACCAACTGAAAGGACCGGACGCGGCAATGATGATAAACACCATGGCGGAGTTTCTGAACGCCCGGATAAACGCACCCTTGCAGTTATCCCAGGTTATCGTGCGGTAGATGAAAAGACCGACAAACAGAGCGATGGTCGCAGTCAGCGCGCCGGCTTCCACCACACCTGCAATACCAAAGACAACCGTAACTATTCAGCTCCCCCGACACTAGAAGTCAACCGAAGGGTGATTTAACGA
>CAZYDV010000072.1:0-20661 GCA_964646405.1 uncultured Granulosicoccaceae bacterium
AGTGGTCACGGATGCGACCAGTTTGCCGTCGCCAGACTGACTGGCCTCGCCCGATGTTTCATCATCGGCGGACTCGGCATCGCCGTCGCCAGCGCTGGCCATGCCTTCGTTGAGTCCAGGTTGAAAAACAGACGGTGTACTCGTCCGCTCTTGTTGCTTCTGATTATCTATGGTTCCTTTTTCTCGTCCTCGATTAAACCAGTAGGCATTGAAGAGTTGATCGAAGCGATCAAAGTCGTCACTGTGGCTGGTACAGGCGACTTTGCATGCCAGCCTGACTTCGTGGTGATCGGCAACATCAATCTGTTGCAACGACTGCAGCACACCGGCCGTTTCCGCCACACCAAGCGCTAGACCATTGGCGCGTAAATGCGCCATAAAGCCACACACGCGCTCGGTCACGCCGCTGGCCGATTGGGCAAACCGGGTAGTTTTCACGCGACGACCTGACCGACCAGTCGCTCGCTGACCTCACGCGGTACTGCGGCCTGATCGGCTTGTGTTTTCAGCAGGCACACCAGTGTCGCCTGTAACTCGCCCGGGTCATCACTTAATTTCGCCACTCCAAGTCCAGCAATCGCCGCCGACCAGTCGAGCATCTCTGCGACACCGGGCTTTTTATCCAGTTCTTCTTTGCGAATCAGTTGAATGAACGCAACAATCTGCTCGGCCAGTTCGCCATCGATCCGCGGCAGGTGTTTATGCAGAATGGCAAGCTCTGTGCGCGCATCGGGATAGTCGACAAACGTATACAGGCAGCGACGGCGCAGCGCATCGGACAGATCGCGACTGCCGTTAGAGGTCAGCACCACCTGCGGCTTCGATGTCGCCGTGACGGTGCCGATTTCCGGAATCGACACCTGGTAGTCTGACAAAATCTCTAAAAGATACGCCTCAAACTCCTCATCGGCGCGGTCAATTTCATCGATCAGCAACACTGGTGCCGATCCCTGACTAATGGCCTCGAGCAACGGTCGTTTTAATAGATACGCTTCGGAAAAAATTTTGTCTTCCAGTTGCTCGGCGGTTGCCTCCCCTTTGCCCGCCTGCACACCGAGCAACTGCTTTTGATAGTTCCACTCGTAGATGGCCGTGCTCGCATCCAGACCTTCGTAGCATTGCAGGCGAATCAGGCGCGCGTCGTTGATCGCTGCCAGCTTCTTGGCTACTTCGGTCTTGCCGACACCGGCCGCACCTTCCAGCAACAACGGCCGTTCAAGCTGCAGCGACAAGTGAATGGCCATCGCCAGCGAATCGCCGGCGATGTAGTTGTGTGCAGCCAGGTCGGCCTGCAGCGATTTCCAGCTCATCGTGTGTCTAGTCGTGCAAACCGAGCTGGTTGGCTGTCTTCCAGATCCGCCAGTGATCGTGCGGCATGTGCGTGTGAGTTAGTCCGAAAGCGCGAAACGCATCGTTGATCGCATTCGAAAAAGCCGGCACACCACCCACGTTCGGGCTCTCACCCACGCCCTTGGCACCAATCGGATGATGCGGGCTGGGGGTTTCGGTAAAGTCGGTCTGATAGTTCGGCGTCTCCCAGCTGGTGGGTATGAAGAAATCCATCAGCGATCCGGTTTTAATATTGCCAAGCTCGTCGTAGGCGATCTCCTGACCCAGTGCAATGGCCAGCGCCTCGGTCAATCCACCGTGCACCTGACCTTCGATGATCATCGGGTTGATGCGGGTGCCGCAATCATCCAGCGCATAGAATTGCCGAATGTCTGATTCACCGGTATCGACATCGATATCCATCACGCAGATGTAGGCGCCGAACGGATAGGTCATGTTGGGCGGGTCATAGTAGCTAACCGCCTCTAACCCGGGCTCGACACCGGGAATCGCCTGGTTGTAAGAGGCGAACGCCACTTCTTTCATGGTTTTGAAACGCTCGGGCACACCCTTAACAACAAACCGATCCACTTCCCACTCGACGTCATTGTCGTGCACTTCGAGCAGATAGGCCGCGATCATTTGCGCCTTGGCGCGAATCTTTCGACCGGCCATTGCCGTGGCTGCACCGGCCACCGGGGTGGAGCGCGAGCCATAGGTGCCAAGACCATAGGGCGCGGTATCGGTGTCGCCTTCCTCGATGGTGATGTCATCGGCGGAGATGCCGATCTCAGAGGCCAGAATTTGCGCAAACGTCGTCGCGTGGCCCTGCCCCTGTGAAATGGTGCCAAGGCGGGCGATGGCAGAGCCCGTCGGGTGGATGCGAATCTCGCAGCTGTCGAACATGCCCATACCCAGAATATCGCAATTCTTGACCGGCCCGGCGCCGACGATCTCAGTGAAGTGACACAGACCAATACCCATCAGCTTGCGGGTTTTGCCGGCTTTGAAATCCTCGACCTGTTGCGCCTGTTGCGCGCGCAGTCCTTTATAGTTCACCGCCTCAAGCGCCCTGTTCCAGGCAGTGTGATAATCACCGGAGTCATACTCCCAGCCCAGCGCCGACTGATACGGAAACTGATCGCTCTTAATGAAGTTTTTAGCGCGCAGATCAGCGGCATCCATATTCAGCTTGATCGCCAGCACTTCGATCATGCGTTCGATGAAATAGGCCGCTTCCGTGACGCGAAACGAACAGCGATAGGCCACGCCTCCCGGTGCCTTGTTGGTGTAGATGCCATCGACAGCCAGATAGGCCGTCGGGATATCATAGGAGCCGGTGCAGATATTCATGAAGCCGGCGGGGTACTTGGTTGGATCGGCACAGGCATCGAATGCGCCGTGGTCAGCGGTGGTATGGCACCACAGACCGAGAATTTTGCCATCGTCGGTGGCGGCTATTTTGCCTTTCATCCAGTAGTCACGGGCAAACGCTGTGGCGCTTAGGTTTTCCATTCGGTCCTCGATCCACTTGACCGGCTTACCGGTCACGATGGAGGCCACGATCGAGCAGACATAACCGGGGTAGACACCCACCTTGTTTCCAAACCCGCCGCCAATGTCTGGTGAAACCACGCGGATGTTGTGCTCGGCAATACCTGATAACAACGACGCCACCGTGCGCACCACGTGCGGTGCCTGAAAGGTGCCCCACAGCGTGAGCTTGCCGTTGACTTTATCCATCGAGGCCACCGCACCGCAGGTCTCCATCGGACAGGGATGCGTGCGATGGTAGTAGACCATCTCTTCGGCGACGACCGGCGCCTCGGCCAGTATCGATTCGGTGGCCGATTTATCGCCCTGCTCCCAGGTAAAAATATGATTCGGATGACGGCGCGGCCCGTGCGCCCCTTCGGTTGCATCGGCGATGTCTTCGCGCAGCACCGGTGCATCGGGCAACTCGGCTTTGAACGGATCGACCAGCACAGGCAGCTCTTCGTACTCCACTTCTACGAGATCCACCGCATCGGCGGCGATATAGCGATCTTCGGCCACGACAAACGCGACTTCCTGACCTTGAAAGAGTACTTTGCCGTCAGCCAAGACCATTTGCTTGTCACCAGCCAGGGTCGGCATCCAGTGCAGGCTTAACGGCTCCAGATCTTTGGCCGTTAATACCGCGACCACACCGGGCACTGCCGCGGCGGCGCTGGTATCGATCGATTTGACGCGTGCATGGGCATAGGGTGATCGAACAAAATCACCGAACAGCATGTCGGGCATTTTGATGTCATCGACGTAGTTGCCCTTGCCCTGAGTGAAGCGGGCATCTTCCACGCGCTTGCGCGACGTGCCCAAGCCTTTCAGCGCGGCGGTACGTTCCTGAATGGTCTCTTCTGCGGCACTCATGCGACGGCCTCCGGTTGGTTGAGCTCGTCGGCGGCGGCCATCACCGCTTTGACGATATTCTGGTAGCCCGTGCAGCGGCACAGATTGCCGGCAATGCCGAAGCGAACGTCTTCCTCAGTGGGGTTGGGATTTTCCTCGAGCAACCGATGGGCGCGTGTGATCATACCAGGGGTGCAGTAGCCGCACTGCAGCCCGTGGTGTTCCTTAAACTTCTCCTGCAGCACGTGCAGCTTGTCTGGATTGCCAAGGCCTTCGATGGTGGTGATCTCGGCGCCCTGCGCCTGGATCGCGAAAAGGGTGCAGGATTTGATCGACTTGCCATCGATCTCGACGGTACAGGCACCGCAGTGGGAGGTTTCACAGCCGATGTGTGGGCCGGTGATTTGTAACTGCTCGCGCAGCACGTGAATCAGCAGTTCGCGCGGCTCGGCCTGCGTCTCCACACTCTGGCCGTTAACGTTGAGTTTGATCGTTGTTTTTGACATGTTCTATTCCCGATGAGCGGCGCGGCTAGCTGCGCGACCAGGCGTTGTTGATCGCCCGTTTCAGAATCACGGCGGCAGCGTGTTTTTTGAATTCAGCCGGGCCGCGGTTATCGTCTACCGGCTCGATCTGCGCAATCGCCGATTGCACCGCGGCAGCGACACTGGCCTTATTCACGCCAGACTGCAGCAACTGCTCACAGGCCGACTGGCAATAGATTGGCGTGTCGGCCAGATTGGTCAGCGCAATCGACGCGTGGTCGCAACCGCCATCGGCGCCCTGGCTCAGCAACACCGCGGCTGCCGCGGTGGCGTAATCGCCAATTTTTCGCTTCTGCTTTTCGTAGGCGTAGCCGGCGGCACTCGCCGGAAAGGAGATTTCGGTGAGAATTTCAAGATCGTCGCGCGCGGTGAAGTAGGCGGCTTCGTAGAAATCGCGGGCCGGCACTTCGCGCTCGCCTGTGGGTCCGCTCAGGTGGAACGACGCATTGAGACACTGCATCAGAGCTGGCATGTCGTTGCCAGGGTCTCCGTTTGCCACGTTGCCGCCGATGGTGCCCGCGTAGCGAACCTGAGGGTCGGCGATCTGCAGAGAGGTCTCGCGCATGATCGGCGCGGCATGATGAAGGGCTGCGCTGTCTATGATCTCAGCCTGGGTTGTCATTGCCCCAATGCGCACCTGACCATTGGCCACGGTGATGTGCCGAAGAGACTCGATCGCTCGCAGATCGATCAGATGCTCCGGCATCGCCAGACGTAATTTCATCATCGGGATGAGGCTGTGCCCGCCTGCGATGACCCGGGCATCCTCCCCCAGATCAGACAACAGCGACACCGCCAGTGGCAGCGTTTCCGGCTGGTGGTATTCAAAGCGCCCTGGAATCATGAAACACCCTCTCGAAGTTGCGACGAGCGGATGATATGAGGGTCAGACTGTACCGCCTAGCAGCGATGCACGAACGACGGAAATCTTCACCAGCGGCGCCAGTTGCACGAACGTCGCTCGTGAATGACAGGTGGCTAAGCCGCTGAAAAATAAGGGAAATATCACCGCAACTGATGAAACACCCGGCTAGCTGCCGACTTCGCCGGCACGCTGTTTCAACACATCGGTCAGACCAATCACGCGGTTGCGGCTGACCGGCACGCTGCTCAACTGAGGGTAATCTCGAAACAGGCAGACACCGGATTCCTTGCGTTTCTCGAAGCTGTCGATCCGGGCGATATTGACCAGATAACTGCGATGCGTGCGATGAAAATCCACTGCCGACAAACGCTTTTCTGCTTCGGTTATCGACCACGGGCAAAAGCGCACACCCGCGCGCGTGTATAGATGGGTGTAGTGACCATCGGCGCGAATTGCCGCCACTGAATCGCAATCGGCGTAACCAACTTTTTTGTTTTGCTCGAACGGGATTTGTACGGCTGTCGGTGCGGGCTGTACTTCTATCGGCTTGGGGTCTGGCAATGGGTTTGACGGCAACGACGCGCTCGCGATTTGCTGACCGGTAGCGGTAGCGGCTTGCGGCTGAACCGGCGGTGCGATCTTGTCCGCGGCGTGGGTCAGGAAGGTCGTCGCCGCCAGCAAAAAGCTGCCGCAGATGAGAAACGAAGCCAGCGTCACCACCAGCGCCAGCGTGTGGTTGGCCATCGCCAATGGTACCGGCTGAAAACTGTCGTCGGCCGTAAAACTGGTTCCCAACATGGCCGCATAGTGGACGGCGACCACGGCGAGTCCGAACACGATTGAGCCACGCACGATATTCTGTTTTGACCGGTGCCCATAGGCGACGCGGATGGCGATGATTCCGGCAACGGCCGCGACCAATATGGCCAGCGCGACCGACCACAAACTGAACTGAGGCAACCGACCGCGAATCGCGAGCATACCGATATAGTGCATCACAATGATGCCAGCGCCGAGCACCAGACCAGCCAGATTCAGGCGCAGCGGCGTACGCGCCGAGAAGTGCAGCATCAGCAACGACATGCCAACCACCAGAATCGCGATCAGTGCCGAGCCCAGGGTTTGCAGCGCATCATAGTAGACCGGCACCGGAAACTCGTGCGCCAGCATCGCGACAAAGTGCATCGACCAGATGCCGCTGCCGAGAATGAAGGCGGACATCACAATCAGCGCTTTGCGTTTTTGCTCGGGCAACCTCGAAAGATTGTTGGTTAGCGCAAGCCCGGTGAAGGCGGCCACCAGTGACACGGCAATAGAAGCGAGCACGAGAAAGTGGTTATGGGACGCCTCAATCAAGTGTCAGGCCCTTCCCGAAAACCACCGTCATGCGCACTGTCGATGACCACGTCGACCTGTTGGCAGGGTTCGATCATCTTGCTCTTGAATTGACGCCGGTAGCTAAGGGTACGCTAGTTTACGAATCGGCAAGGGCGATGTCGACCGCATCGCTGTGAACGATGCTGCCGGACACCAGCCGGGCTGTGTCAGGCTGTCTGATCAACGATGCTGACTATCGCCGATATCAACGAGCCAGGACCAGCGATCGCGTTACCGCCCGCTGCCGAATCGATTGAGCCCGCAGAACCCCGATGCAGTCCGACGCGCCTCACCGGAAGGAGGCGCGTCCTGCACAATCAATGCATGTCAGTAAAAGCAGTTAGAGATCTCGTCGCTGCCGTTACCGCCGACGCAATAGTCCAAACCGGTACCCCCGTCCATTTGATCGGCGCCGTTCCCACCGTAAAGATCATCACCGTCGGCGCCACCAAACAACACATCAGCGCCTCTGCCACCGAACAATTGATCACGCCCTTTGCCACCCTGCAGCGTGTCGCGACCCCGACCACCGTTCAGGATGTCTCGCCCGCGGCCGCCGCGCAGCAAATCCTGGCCGTTGCCACCCGATAGGTGTCTGCTCCTAGCCCTCCTCTGATCACATCGTCTCCGGGGTAGTTGTCATGCCTGATTTTTAAGTCACAAACAAGTGCACCTCCTCTTCACCACTATCTGCCGGTACGCCAATCGCCGCCGCATCCTGCACGGCAGGGTGTATCAGCACACCCTCCTCTACCTCAAAGCCGTTGATCATTTCTCCAAGCACGCGGATGCGTTCGGCCCTGCGGCAACGAAAATAGAACAAACCATCATTATCGATGCAGGCGATATCACCGGTGTGAAACCACAGATTGCGACGCGATTCCATGGTTTTCTCCGGCATGCCGAAATAGCCATCTGATATCACACCAGGCTCTCTCGGTCGAACCAGCAGTTGCCCGTCCTCACCAGCCGGTAGCGGATCATCGTTTTCATCGACGATGCAGATTTCAAAGTGCGGCAGTACTTTGCTACCTGGATGATCCCACTGAGGCACCACTACCCAACCCGCATCGGTGGATCCATAGCCACCGCCGGGCATCAGGTGTAAGCCGAATCGCTTATAAAAATCGGCCTTCGGCACAGGCGCCGGGGTCGCCCAGCAACGCGTCACCCGATGTTCGGTATCGAACGGACCCGGCGGCGCGGCATAGAGCAACTGCTGCACAGAACCCAGGCACATAAACCAGGTGGCTCCATGACGGGCCACCTCTGGCCAGAACGCGGATAAGCTGAAACCATCGCGTAAGATTTGTACCGGCTACAGCCAACATCTGGCGCAACAGGGTCGCACCCCCGACGGCGCACAACTGCTGCGCAGCGCGACTGACGTTATCCAGTCAAGCATCGCGTTGACCGACGTCATCAAAGCACGCGACGTGTTGGCCACCCTGCAGAATCAACCCTGATTCGAGCGGAAATCGGCGTAGCCGCCGATCTCCAAAGCCACCCGGCTGCGCAGTCAAGGGTCAGGAAGCCGCTTGGGTTCGCAGATATTCGTTGTGGCGTCTGGGCCCGGACTCACCCGTTCGCTGCTCAACGTGTTTGACTACCCTGGCAAGCTCCGGGCTGAAGCAAAAGCTGTCCGTGCGCAGCTTGTCTCCCTCCTGGGTCGTGCAAATCACTTTGTAGGCGTCCATTGATCCCGTGGTCACATTGACGCTGACCTGGCTGTCGACCTCACAATTCCTCACCCTAACCCCATGGCTCTTGCCATTCCCATCGATCAGTTCATACCGATAGCTCACGGTTTTACCTACTTGCAGTGGCCAGATCTCGCCCTCCTTTTCCATATCGCGATTCTCGCCGGACAACCACTGAGCACTGGACCCGCAACCATTCAAGGTCAGGCTCGGAGATACGCGTTCGCCAAAGGTTGTCCACTGACAACCATTCGATGATTCACCGCTGTACACGCCGTTCGCGTCCACACGCAATGCTGTGAAACTTCGCTCTTTGCCCGTGAGCTTATTGAACTGAACCACACGTTGATTCAACTGTAATTCCGGATTGGGCATAGGCGCCAGCTCGGTGCTGGACGGTGGGTCGCTAATACTCTTGGCCCCACAGGCACTGAGCAAAACTGAACACACAGTTGCGCTCAACAGTACAGAAAAATATTTCATAAAAACTCCTTGCAACGACAAAAAATTGTCTTATCTAGTCGAACGCCGACAAACACCATCCGTTGTCTGCAAACCGGCCAATCCCACAACTGCGTTAGCGCCAAAAATTGGAGAGCGTGTGTTACACACAACGATAATTCCGTCGACCCCGACAGCCTAACAAGCAGCAAAAAACCGAAACCCCCCTGTCGGGGGATATCTGTCGGCAGCAGTTAATAACCAGACTGACAAGAAGGCAAGGCTTGCCAACCCGCTCGAGCACGCACCACACCGCAACGCATGGATTCGTACGCCTCATACGGCACGCTGACCTGGCAACCCGGTCAAGTTCACCTAAACGGGGTATAGCGTTCGCCTAAATTATTCCTAGTATTCTCTACCTAACAACTTGAGATATCGTTCGGCAATCGAACTAGCCCGGACAACACCTCTAACCCTTGTTATCCAGCTATCTGTTACTGGACACCAGACATTCCAATCAGGTTTACTCATGCAACGCGACACCATTGCGACAATCGCATCGATCTATGATACTGCCGGTGACTGCCAGCGATGGAATGACGCGCTCGACCGCGTTGTCGACTTCACCGCAGCCAGGGCTGCGACTATTGTTGTCAATGAACCGGACAGCGACACACCGTGGTACTTTTCCATCGCCAGTAAAATCTGGCGCGACGCCGACCCGCAGCGTGTGGTCGCGGCGATCAAACTGTTTCGCCAGTATGAGTTGCCGGCCTGGTCGTTCATTGCCTCTCATCCAAAACAAACACTGCTGCGAGATACCGACTTCGTCGAAGACTGGCAGGGCCTGATCCAGCGCGAGGACTATTGCTATTTTCGGCGGGAATTCTCACTCGGCCGTCGTATCGGTGCATGCCTGACTGACAACAAGCACTGGAGCGAAAATCTGGCACTTCAATTCGATGCGGATTTGCTACAAGTACCCGATAGCAGTATGGCAAACACGCAACTACTACTGCCCCATGCGGCCAAGTCGCTGGAATGGTGGCGGACGTTCAGGAAACTGAAACAACGGTACAACGCAATATTGGGCGTGCTCGATCACATCGCCATCGGACTCTGTGTCGTGACGGAAGATGGTACCGTACTGATACACAACGATGAAGCTGCACGTATATTCGATGAATCTGCCGCCTTGTGGCTGGATAAGCATCAGCGTATTCGCTGTAGCGAACCGCGTACTCAGGCGAGGCTGGAACAGGCCATCAATGCCACAGCCATTCACCGTCAGGGTGCCAGATGTCACGCTGAGACTCTGTTTGCTGTAACTGACACGGTCAATCGCCGTCCTTTACTTGCGGAAGTGACTCCGTTGCGCGATACCGACCGGGAACTGGGCGACGAATTTCATGGATCAATGATTTCACTGATCGACCCGAATCTGCCCCGTGCGTTCAAGGTGAACCGAATCAAACAAGGCTACTCACTGACAGACGCCGAAGCGCAAGTGTGCAAGTATCTGGTCGAGGGATGGACCAATCACGCGATCGCCGAAGAGCGTGGCGTGCAGGTGGATACGATAAAAAGCCAGATAAAAAATATCTTTGTAAAAACGGCCACCAAACGCCGATCGGATCTGGTGCGGCTTTGCCTGAAAACAGATCCACCGGTCAATTGAGACCGGTGGACTTTACTGCAGCAGAACGCGTTTATGTCGACCGTTGATTGAGTAAATTTTTAACTGTCTGCCAGCAAGTTATCGAAGAGTTTATCCGCCGTTTCGATAAAGCCGGGCACATTCTTGTCCCACTTTCCCTGCACCCCATCGTCGTAGTTCAGATAGAGTTTGCCATCAATTATCGACCAGTTCTCAAGTTCAATCTTGACCAGCGCACCTTGCGCGACTCCGTAAGCACAGTAGCCACCGTATTGCGGTGCATATTTTTCCGGGTCGGCAGTGAACCGATCAAGATTTTCCTGAGAGGCGAATTTCCACGTCGCCCCCATCCACTCGGCCGTGAACTGATCGCTGCCGAGCACCGGTTTGCCCTCAGTCCAGTAGGCTACCGTATCGCCTCCGCGAATCGCCACACCAGAAGATTTATAGCCGAACAGTCCCTTTCTCTCGAGCGTGTTGACGGGCTCGGCCGCGTTGACGATCGACGCAAGCGAAAGCAGCAGTGTCGCGGTAATAAAGCGAATTGTTTTCTTCATCTCAATCTCCCTGATTCCAATGTCTGGTAGACACGAACGGCAATTCCAAGTTCACCCTTGTCGCCAGGTAGCAAAGACCAACACCCCGGGCAACTGATCCCTGGCGAGACAAGTCACGCACCAAAAGCATAGCAGGGTCGCGCGATCTCTATGCCATGGGTTGATCGGACTCGACAAAAGCCTGGCGCGGCAGCGCAGCTAACTGACCGAGCACTGAATCGGCGCTCACGCAGCACGCATTCGGTGTAAACTGCTGATGCACCTTCAGGCCGTTGACCTGACCTCAAACGCCTGCCTGCCACGCGATAACCGCAACCACTCTCCTTCCCCGAGTCAAATCTACTCATGCAACCAATACGCACTTTAACCGGCTGTGCCGGAGCGCTTCATCCGTGACACCCGGCAAACACGATCTTTGGTTTTTGCCGCTGGGCGGCTGCGGCGAAATCGGCATGAATTTCAACCTCTACGGTCACGATGGCCATTGGTTGATTATCGATTGCGGCCTGTCATTCTCCGAGCAGCCCGGCGAGGACGGCACACGATCTTCGTCGCGCGTCGTGCACATGGCCGATCCGGCGTTCATTGTCGAGCGTCGGGATGAAATAGCCGGCATGATCATCACCCACGCGCACGAGGATCATATCGGCGCAGTGCCTCTGCTGTGGCCGCAGTTGCGTTGTCCGGTCTACACCACGGGATTTACCGGCCACGTGTTGCGCCGCAAGCTGGCGGAGGCCCAGCTCAGTGAGGTACCCATTCACCTGGTGACGTCGGGGCAGCACGTCGATATCGGGCCGTTCAGCGTGGAGTGGATCGGCCTGACCCATTCGATACCCGAGCCGCACGGCATGATCATCAGCACCGCGGCCGGCAAGGTTTTTCACTCCGGCGACTGGAAGCTCGACGATGCACCGGTCGTCGGTGAGCGATACGATCTGGAGCGTTGCCGGGCGCTTGGCACTGACGCCATCGACGCGATCGTCTGCGATTCAACCAACGCCAACGTACCGGGTCACAGCGGTTCCGAGAGCGATCTCTACGCAGGATTGAAGCAGATTGTCGAGGGCGCCACCGGGCGCGTCATCGCGACCTGCTTTGGCAGCAATCTCGCACGCGTGGCCACCATGGCCCGCATCGCGGACGAGACCGGCAGGCACCTGGGTCTGCTGGGCAGATCGATGATTGAGATGGTCAGCGCGGCAAAGGCGCATGGCCTGTTGCCTGACGCACAACCCTATGTTGATCCCGAACACCTGGGTTATCTGCCACCAGAGACTGTGTTGCTGCTGGCCACAGGCAGTCAGGGCGATTCGGCGGCTGCGTTGAATCGATTAAGTCAAAATCGATTTCGGGATATGTCGATCGAACCCGGCGATACCGTGGTCTTCAGCTCAAAGGTGATACCTGGCAACGAAATCGCAGTCGAATCACTCATCGCGCGCCTGGAGACCCTGGGTGCAACCGTGTTTACTGATATCAACGCTCCGGCCCCTATTCATGCCTCAGGTCACCCTGCCGCGGACGAGTTGCGGACCATGTTTGGCTGGGTGCAACCGCGCGCCATGATTCCGGTTCACGGCGAGGCGGAACACCTGCAGGCCAATACAGAACTGGCACGTGACAGCGGCATCGATCATTGCCTGAATGGACGAAATGGCGATCTTTTCGTCATAGCGCCAAACGTGTTGATCAAGCGTGAGGCAGTCAAGGCCGGCCGGCTGGCGCAAATCGGCAACAAACTGCAACGAGTCGGTGAGCACGCCGCATCAACTGTTGGTTCTGCAGCCACTGCTACACAACGCTAACCGATCTGGCAGCCAGGAACATATATCCTGGCCCCATTTTTTCAGCACTGACGACAACTGTCGATGTGGCGAATCGCAGAGCACAGCCGGTGTTTTTAAAGGCCCGATGAACCATTAAATCGAGTTCTGCCGCATCATTGAGGGCGAAGCGAGAATTGTCACCGACGATCACACCAACAGCCAAATGTACAACGTCTATCGGCCTACTTGAAAAATGAACTATCCGGCGTGCCGCTGAAACAGCCTAGCACGTAGGGGTATTCGTCGGTCATGTAGTAGCCGTAGTCACCATTAACGATCATCCCGTTACACTCGTCCAGATCGCCCAGCCCGTCTATATGCTCGTAGTCATCGCGGTAAGCGCCATCCGGCGTGCCACCTGGATTTCCGTCGCCAGTGGGTCTGTCGACCGTTTTCAGGCGATAGCTTGAACGCGCTTTACGGACCACACCGGCATCGTCAAAGTAACTGCCAAAAATGGGAAAACCATCGGCGGCAAATCCCACAACGGCTGAAACCATTGTGGGGCTGTCGTGGAACAACGCATTCGGTACACCATGATAGTGATAGGTGCCATCCGGCTGCGTATGGGCGTTATGGCTGTCGACTCGAAATCCGTTGGCGGCAAACAATGGGTCGAAACGCCAGGGCTGCTCCGGGTTGTTGCAACCTACCCTGCCATCACCGACACCGAAACAACCAGCCGCCAGAATATCAACCTTAACCCCATTCAATAAAATCGCATTGTCCATCGTCAATGACAGCGGCGTACTCGCATCCGCGATCGCCGGGGTCACCGACACTACATACTGAACATTCTGCGCAGCGACGTCGTTCGGAAACGAGGCGTCGCCATCGTTGAGATCATGGTTGGGGATCGCATTTGTCGTGAAGGTACAACTGTTGTCTCCCACGTCGATTTGCAGGCTGCCTGAAAAACTTCGGTTGTTGTTCACGTCCAGCACCTGTGATTCATAGCTTGCCGCGTAGTCAGCACAATTGGCACTGCGATTGACAAGAATCGCGTTGGTCAGATCAATCGGATCTGTCCCATCGCCGCCGCTGGCCGGTACGTCACCGCTGCGCACGGCCCGTGCAAAGGCATCGAGCTGTGCCAGTCATTCGCCAAATTGCTCGTCCTGGTCGATCAGGTTGTTCTCTTCGCGAATGTCGTTGCGCAAATCGTAGAACTCGCGACTGCCGTCGGCAAATTCGATTAACTTGTATTCGCTGTCGCGCACCGCCCAGCCGTTGGCCAGATCACCAATGAATTCACTGTAGTTGTAGCGTCTGGCACCCTCTTCACTGCCTTGCAGAACCGGCAGAAAACTCACTCCATCGATCGGCGCGGGCGCGGCGATTCCGGCCACCGCACTCAACGTAGGTAGTATATCGACGGTGTTAACCAGTGCGGGCTCACGTCTGTTACCACTGGATACGGTTGCTCCTGACACCACGAACGGCACTCGAATGCCACCCTCGTAAAGCGAGCTTTTCGCATGCGAACGCGGGAACGCTGCGGTGTCGATCACCGCACGCGGCGTGCCGTTGTCACCCAGCACCATCACCAGCGTGTTGGCACGCTGAGCTGGTTCCAGAGAGTCGAGCTGGCGACCAATCTCTGTGTCCATCGCCTCGATTGCGGCGAGAAAATAGGGCCGTGGATTGCTGGCGATATCTTCATCAGTGCCGGACAGACTGCGGTTGTGCAACTCGGCCGGTGGCAAATGAAACGGAGAATGCGGTGCGACATAGGCCACCCAGCCAAACCATGGCTCCTGCTGATCGGCTATCCAGTCGATCGCCATATCCGTGATTGCGGTAGTGTGGTAAGTACCGGAGGTTTGCTGTACCCCGTTGACGGTCAGTGGCCAGTTGGCGTAGTCGTCGAGTGTGCCGGCAATGTTACCGGCATAGAAGTCGACGCCGGTGTCACCGGGATGATCGGGCAGATTGTCGCCAGCGCCTGCGACGTGCCATTTGCCAAACACACCGGTTTGGTAACCCGCGTTATCCCCAAGGTGGCGTTGCACCGTCAGTGTGTTGATATCGAGCAACGACGGCGTGGTATCGACACCGCTGTTGACGCCGTGCAGGCCAGTCAGGACACTGCCGCGTGTGGTGGTGCAGGACGGTGTTGCCCACATGTTGTCGAATACCATGCCATCACTGGCCAGTTGATCGAGCACGGGCGTATTGGGCAAATCCTGGCTGTAGGCATATTGCGCCGATGCATCCAGGCCCTGATCATCGGTGATGATGAACAGAATGTTCGGTGGTGTGTTGTCGGCCGCTTCCCCGGCATCTGTGCCGCCACCATCTGTGTCACCACTATCCGTGCCGCCGGCATCTGTCGTACCCTCCGAATCGGTGCCACCTTGACCGGAATCGGCGCTGCCTGAATCAGAGCCGCTGTCTGCCGATCCATCCGGATCAACCGATGCGATCTCGCTGCCGCCACCACAGGCGATAAGCGCAGCAGTGAACAGGGCGATGGCCGTTAGCTGGAAACACCGCCGGTACCGGGAAATGATCATTCGCTGGCCTCTTGGAAATGTCCAAAGTTCTGTGTGGCAATAGCGCCAGAAATCCACCGTCTACCGACCTGAAGTCTGGATCCTAAACGTGCACTAAGTGAGGATCCAACGGCAGATCACGATTGCGATGGCAGCGTGTCATGTAACCGAAAAGTCGGCCAGATCAATCTGCAGAACACCCGGTTGGCGCACCGTCGTTAAAGGTCTGGCTCTATCGCCAGAACGAATCGGTGACCACTGACACGCCTTTCTGCGGATAACCAGGGAGAACGCCGGCGAAAAACTGCCGTTGCAAACCAGGGCTCCCGATCAACGGGCAGGCCGAACAGATTTCTGACCCCAAATTATTGTGAAGTCGCTGGTGATGCGATGTCCACCGCGGATCACCAGGATAGATCATACGCGTGGCTGTATGCTCGAAGCCTCAAATGCGGACCATTGAATACCCCCCCGCCAGAGCTGAGCAGGGTGATTGCAAAACATGCGCCGCGCTTTCGCCTCATCGTGGCCGGCAACTAACCACCCCCCAGACCACTGATTGGTAGCAGCCAAGGCCGGCAGATTCGCTAGTGCATCGATCACGACGATTGCCAAGCGGGTTTGACCGTTCAACCCGCTGTCACCACAGCGACGTGTCACAAGGCGCAGCACTAAAATTGCTATCAGTGTGGGTGCTCAGTCAATAGAATGTCTCAGAGCTACTCGCCTGATGGAAACGGGCCAGGTTCCAATGTCACACACCATCGATCGCCTAGCGCTTAAGACAACGCTCCGGGTTTGCGCAATATCGCGATGCGCCCCGTTTCCGGCCCATCGCCACGTACGCTCACTCAGGGTTTTGCAGCAATGACACCAGACCCGCAGACGCTGACCGGCCACACCGAGTTGGCAGTGGAGATCGCGAAAGCCGCCGGCCTTAAGATTCTCGACCTTTTTCTGCCTGAAATCACCGTATCGCAAAAACCTGACGACACGCCATTGACCACCGCTGATCTGGCCGCCAACAGAATCATAGTGAAGCGGTTGACGTCGATCGATCCGACGCTGCCGGTACTGACCGAGGAATCTGACGCGGTAGCACTCGAGGAGCGCGCGCAATGGCCGACCTACTGGCTTGTCGATCCACTCGATGGCACCCGTGAATTCATCAAACAAAACGGCGAATTCAGCGTCAACATTGCGTTGATACACCATGGCAAGCCGGTGCTCGGAGTGATACACGCGCCAGTGCTTGAGATTACCTATTGGGCCTGTCACGATTGCGGCGCATGGAAACAGGCCGGTGATGAGGAACCCAGAAGAATCAGCGTGCGACGTGCGCCGGCAGAGCGAATCACCGTGGCGCTGGGGTGGTCTGCGCGATTTAGTCGGCGGCTTGAGAAATTTCTCACAAGACTGGGCCGGCACGACGAACTTCGCATGGGTGGTGCATTAAAATCCTGCCTGGTGGCCGAGGGCCGTGCCGATCTATACGCCTGCCTCGGACCGACAGGAGAATGGGATACCGGTGCTGCGCAGTGCATTGTGGAGGAGGCTGGCGGTCAGATCACCGACACCCGCATGCAGGCGCTGAAATACAACTCGCGTGAGTCCCTGCTGAATCCGGATTTTTTTGCCTTTGGAAAAAGTGATCATCGATGGTCCGACTATCTGGACTGATCGCGACTTTGCCGGCACCGCCGTGACGAGCCTGGCACGATCAAATTTTCCGTTGACCGCCGCCCCGATTTGACGTTTCATGCATGGCGACTGCACCCGAACCCAACAGCCCGTTGGCGCCGGAATGCCCCTAGCAGCCTGCAACCCCTGGTGACGCCAACGTGAAAGTCTATTTCGCCCCCCGATCCCGAGCCGTACGCACGGTGTGGCTGCTGGAAGAAATCGGCCTGTCCTATTCTCTGGAACGCTTCGAATTGGGCCAAAAGGAAATGCGCGCGCCGGAATACACGCGGGTGAATCCAAACGGCAGAGTGCCGACGCTGGTAGACGGTGACACCACGATCACTGAGAGCACCGCAATCGCCCAGTATCTGGCGATGAAACATGCGCCCGAGCTGGCGCCCGGCCCCTCGGCAGAGAACTTCGCCCAGTATTTACAGTGGCTGCACTATGCCGAGGGCATGATCATGCCTCCTTTTAGCAATTACGTGGTCGAGACCCTGCTGTTGCCACCAGACAGAAGAAATCCGGAACTCGCCGCACGTGCGATGAAAGTGATGGCACGGGCCATCGCAGCGGTCGAACCCCACATGGCCAAACGCGATTATCTGGCAGGCGACTTCACCATCGCAGATACCATTACCGGTCACGCTGTCATCATGGCTCGCAGAGCCGGTGTGGACTTCGCAGCCCTGCCCAACCTCGCAAGCTACGCAGATCGCCTGGAGGCACGGCCCGCGTTTAAGACCGCTGATTCTGCCTAGTAGGCCGCCCTCAGCGCGTGCACGCCCCACCCAGCCCTGCGGTACCCAGCAGGCGCAACTTGGCGCCTGTGTTCACTTGCGTAGTGGAACCTGCCTAGATTGCCTGACGCATCGCCCGGCCCCGCGTGCGTAATAATCCCTGCCGCGCAAAGGAAGCAAATCAATTGACATTTTACGTCATGACATTATACTGTCTATAGTTCCCGATGCGCGCTGGTCTCATTGACGAAGCTGGCTGCACATCAAGCAACACGATAGTTGCGTTATTAGACGGAATTTATATTGATGATCACTGACACCACTGCGTTCGTCACCCGGATGGGCTTCTCGAAATCCGGGATGGTCGACGAAGTACCTATGGCGCACGATCATTCCGGCAGAATCGCCGCGATTCGGGCAGACCTGGAATTTCAGCGCGCCGCCCACGTGCGCAATCTTCTGCAGCCTGCAGACATACAGCAGATCAGGCGGCTGCTTGATCCCTACTTCAATGGCAACACCGACTCAGGCAATGGCTTTGTACAACGCGATTCGGACGGCCTGATTCGCGAACTGGAACGCGCCTGTCAGTTCAATCCGGCGTTTGCACAATCGACAGCATTTACTAAATGCCAGCAACTGGCCACTGAATATTTTGGCGAGCCCTGTCATTACGGCTTCGACCACGCGATCGTCAAACAACCCGGCAGCGGCGCGGTCGATTGGCATCAGGACCAGCACTACTCTCGATTCGATCTGAATAAACAGTGCCTGTCATTCTGGATTCCGCTACAAGTGACCGACAGCCAGAATGGTGGCATGGAGTACGCGTCCGGCGACTACGACCTGCTTCCACACACGCCGGTATCAAAAGGATCGCACAGCTACTGCGTCAACGAAGAACATCGCCCCGCAGGCGATACGTTCAGCCCGGACATGCAGGCAGGAGATGTTTGCATACACACACCGATGACATTGCATCGCAGTCACCCGCACCACGGTGACGCCGCACGCACCGCGTGGATATTGCAATTCAATCGCTACGGCTACTCACGGTTTTTTCGCTGGGGAAACATTCAGCGGCATATCAAGAAACTCTATATGCTCGACCCGTATCAACCAGTCGACCTGGCGCGCGTAAAGATCGATTAATCAAGTCTTAGTTGCGACTAACAGTCTGCGCCACTCGAAAACCCAGATTCGCAGCACTGGATTGAGCAGGTAGCGATTGTCGCGACGAGGTTCGATAGCGCAGACAGTAGGATTCGTGGCACAGCCATGAGCCACCCTTCGCCACAAAGCGCTCGCCGTTGAGTGGTCCGCGAGGATTGCGCACGGGCCGTGGCGAATGCAGCCGGGTAAAACGATCGGCGACCCACTCCCACACATTACCCGTCATGTTGTACAGCCCAAACGCATTGGGCTCGAATGCATTCACTGGCGCCGTTGCCGCAAATCCATCCGCGCAACTATTGTGTGCGGGAAAACTACCCTGCCAGATATTGCAGTGATGCACGCCATCCGGCAGCAATTCGTCACCCCACGGGTAGCACTGACGCTTGAGGCCAGCACGCGCGCCGTACTCCCATTCCGCCTCGCTCGGCAAGCGACACCCATTCCACTGACAATACGCCAGCGCATCATCGCGACTGACGTGTACAACCGGATGTTCGAGTCGATCCGCGATTGAACTGCCGTCACCTTCCGGTGCGCGCCAGCAGGCGCCGGACACGTCACACCACCAGGGTGCGAGTGACGATGCGGGCCATGCCTTCGGATCAGCCAGCATGGACTGAAAGACAAACGATGATCCCAACCGCTCGGCGAATGTCACATAGCCTGTCGCATCGACAAAGCGAGCGTACTCGCGATTGCTGACCGCGGTGGTGGCGAGCGCAAAATCATCAACCCAAACCGAGCGGACCGGTGCTTCACCGTCCTGCGGGTGCGGCGCGTCATCGCTACCCATATCAAACCAGCCACCCGACAACCAACGAATCGCAGCGGGCGACTGATGTTCTGCAGGCTCGACTTCACCACCACCCGCTGCGACGGCGGTATTCGACCGCGCAGGTATACAACACGACTGGCCGTCCTCACTCATGAACGCGTGATCTAGTCGTATTGATAGACCGGCGCCCACTGCTCGCCCCAGGCCTCGCGCCAGAACGACAGCCGCATCGAGTTTTGAATCGGTGCCCCTCCGGTCCAAAGGTCTGCCTCGGCGCGAACATGTCGACGAAAAAATTCAGTCAACATGCCATTGAGCTCGGCCTCGATGTCGGCGTACAACTCGTCGCCCGACAAATTCGTGGTTTCACCGGGATCATTTTCCACATCGTAGAGCTCGTCGCTAATGCCACCGTTGTTCGGCCCATCGTAGCGTTTGAAAAACGCCCACTTTTGTGTGCGAATCACTCTGGTTTCCTCTTGCTCGGAGTAAACCGCATCATCACCCCAGTCGGCGGGCATACCCCCACTTAGCACAGGCATTAGACTACGGCTTGGCAGTGCTTCATTTTTATCGACCGACTCAATTCCACTGAAATCGAGAATGGTTCGATAGAGATCCATATTGGATACCATCAGGTTCGTTTCAGATGCCGTTACGACACTTTTATGGCGCACAATTAGCGGGATCGAGTGTGCAGCGTGGTGTAGATTGGACGGAAAGCTTCCACCACCATGGCCCCAAAAACCATGCTGCCCGACTGACAAACCATGATCGGTTGTGAATATCAGCAAGGTGTCGTCCGCGATTCCAAGTTCATCGAGCGCGGACATAATTTCGCCAACGCCATCGTCGACCATCGAAATTTGCGAATAGTAGTTTCTAAGCGTTGGCAAATCGTTCGGTGCACGCATTAACATCGAGAAATCCAGATCTGCCGTCGACTCCGACTGATTCATCAAAAAACCGTCAACCGCCTTTTTGCTCAAAGCCTGTCGCGGAATCGAGTTCATTGGACAATCGGCATAGCGCGCGGTGTGGCGATTTTCGTCGGCCTGCTTAGTGGCTGGCCAGTGTCCGTAGGGTGCAGGATTCGGCAGG
>CAZYDV010000073.1:0-20657 GCA_964646405.1 uncultured Granulosicoccaceae bacterium
GGTCCAACGCGAATCTGCCGCATCGCATCTACATGCGCGAGCGAGCCGCCACCGGCGCCAATCTCGACCATATCGATGACCGGAATCGATATGGGCATCCCGGAGCCCTTTTTAAAACGATAGGTGCGCGCCACTTCAAACACCCGGCTGGTCTTCGGGGTCTGGTTGCGGATCAGGCAGATTTTCGCTGTGGTGCCGCCCATATCGAATGACAGCACCCGGTCCAGCCCGTAGCGACTGGCGATATTGGCCGCGAACACCGCCCCGCCGGCAGGTCCGGATTCCACCAGCCGCACTGGAAACTCCGCGGCACTCTCAAGTGAGATAATGCCGCCGCCCGAGTGCATCAGAAAGATCGGGCAGTCTGCGCCCTCGTCGCGCAGCTTCTGCTCCAGCCGCCCCAGATAGCTCTTCATCAACGGCTTGATGTAGGCGTTTGCCACCACCGTGTTGAAGCGCTCGTACTCGCGCATCTGCGGCGATACTTCAGAAGACAGCGACACCATCGCATTCGGCAGGCGCTCTGCCAGCACCTCTCGGACCAGCCGCTCGTGGCGCGGATCGACATAAGAGTGCAACAGCCCCACCGCCACGCTCTCAAAGCCTGCCTGCGCGATCTGGTCTACCAGCGCCTCCACATCCGCGCGCTGCAACGGCACCAGCACCTCGCCGCTGGCCGCAATGCGCTCGTGCAGCGTGTAGCGCTGTTGGCGTGGCAAAAGCGGCTCCGGCAGCGTCAGATTCAGATCGTACTGCTCAAACCGGCTCTCCGTGCGCATCTCGATCACATCGCGAAACCCCTGCGTCGTGATCAGCGCCGTCTTAGCCCCGCGCCGCTCGATCAGCGCATTGGTGGCAAGCGTGGTGCCGTGAATGATCTGGCTGATCTGCGACGGCAGAACTGACGCCAGCTCACACACCTGCCGCAAGCCGTCAATGATCGCCGCCTCCGGCGCCGCGTAAGTCGTCAGCACCTTCGTCGAGTGCAGCCGCTCACCCACCTCCAGCACAATATCCGTAAACGTGCCGCCGATGTCGACGCCCAGACGAACCGAAGAATCGCTCATACGCTCGCTTGCCTGTTTGAATATCAGCAGAATAGGGGCGGCAAAGGATCAACGCAAATTGTTTTATTGGATTGATAGGATAAGGAAAATTTATTGTATAAAAGGGGATAGTCACCTTTGAAGCAGACCGAAAGTAGCAAAAGTCATTTGCCTGCCCAGGGTGTGGGTGTCGCCACTTTGTAAAGGGTCATCGCCGGCGGGGCCGCGCTGAGGTAGCGTCCGGGCGCCCGTAGCGCTATGTGTGACGTCGCGTCGCACATACCCCTTGTTGATGAACCTTTCCAAAGCGCTCGGGATGGCGGTGAACAGCAGCAAGGCTCGGGCTGACACACGTAGCGTTTTCGGTGCCGTGTGTTTCATGCGTCGCTCGGCCGCAAAATGACGCACTGTTGATGAGGCAGCAGTCGATTTTGGGAGTCAGGGCTGACGTTGGTCCGGACAGGATGATGGATGCCAGCAAGTTTTTTCCAGTCGAGCGCTCTTGGATTTTCCAGTAGCCTACCTTATAGTAGATAGGTAGAAAGAAGAACGCCAGTTTAGGTCAATAAATCGGAGCGGCAATCGCTATGAGCACCCAACACAATACTGCGTACAGTCGGGTAACGGTTAGCTGCAGCCACTGTGGCAACACGTTCGAAACCAACTCTACCCACAATGGGGATTTGCGGATCGATACCTGCGCCAACTGTCACCCTGCCTATACGGGTGAGCAACGCGTGGCAGCCAACAGCGGGCAGATCGACAAGTTCAGGCAGCGCTACAGCGCGGATAAATAGTAGCCGGAAACCAGGTCGCCAGCACTGTGAATAGAACCGACGCGCTGGCTGGCGTCCGGGAGTCAGCCGCGATGGGATTTTACAGATTGTTCGTGCGGGAATAGAATCAGTGCCTCGTAGAGGGACTGGATTCATGGATAAGGTTTCATCCGCATTTAGCCGTTAGCTGGTGTTTGCACTTGCTGACAGTGAGGTGCCGCTTCAACTCTATCATCTGGTCGGTGAGCGAGTGCACTGCTATCGTGCTGCACCTGCTGAGCGATTGCGCGACTACATTTACTACTATTGGTGGGTGGACGTTGCACCTGGGAATACCACCCTCGAGGTGATCCCGGACAATGCCATTGATTTGGTGATGTCGCCCGGGATAGAGAATTTCTCGATACTCTACTTGCCGGCTACTGATAAATTCACCATCCCGCTCTACGGCCCGATAACCTACGTTGGTATTAGTTTTCGAGCGGGTGCAGCGAGCGCGTTTTTTAACGTGAGCCAGGGACTCATGCAAGGCTGCGCACCAGGCGAGGACGCAACGGAGCGTCTTTCAATAACGGCACTGGTGGATGGTATACAAGCGCTGGAGCAATCTGATCAGCTGGCAAGCACGCTGGATGCATTGGCTCTGGCAAGGCTGTCCGATCGGCCGGCAGCACCGCAAGTAACCGAAAAGCTCGATGTCAACAAGGCACTGGCTGCGATGCAGGGGTCGGTGGGCGCGCGGGGTATGGAGGAGATCGCGGGGTTGTTTGATATGAGCGATCGGCAATTCAGAAGAGTGATGGGCTCTCTATTTGGTTACGGGCCAAAGAAGATACAGCGCGTGATGAGGTTGCAGGCTTCATTGAAAGCACTGTTTACCAGCAATGCGCTTGCACTAGAGGATGGTTTCTACGATGAGGCGCATAAAATCAAGGAGATACGTGCTCTAACGGGTCTGGCCCCGGGACAGATAAAGAGGATGTCCGAAATTTACAATGCAATGAGATAGGCTTTGCCTAAAGTGAGCACACCATCCACAAACGAGGTGTGTCATGATTAAAATCAATGCTGCTTTTCCATTGTACGTAACCAAAGACGTCGCTGCCCAGAAAGATTTCTACTGCAAAGTGTTTGGCTTTGAATCGGTTTTCTTCGATCCGGAATTCTACGTTCATCTGGTTAATCCGGCCAATGGTATCGAGATCGGGTTCATGCTTGATGCGCTGCCCACCCAGCCAGATTTTCTTCATTCCACTGCGCAGCCCGATGGCATGGTGATATCGTTCGAAGTGGATAGTGCAGCGCAGGCATACGAGCAGGCGCGAAGCGCAGGGCTCGATATTGTTTTTGAATTAAAGCAGGAGCCCTGGAATCAAACACACTTCATGGTGCGTGACCCGGCGGGTCTTGTCATCGATATAGTTGAGGATTCGAATCAACCGGATCGCAGTGCAACGTAACCTGAGCGCTGATTGGGCGGAGGTGGCGTTGCTCGTGTCCGCTGCAGGCTGGCAGTAAAAATCGGATGCCCCGCTGGAAGAGCGGGGCTATGGTAGAAACCAGGTCAGAGGAAAGAACATGGATAGTATCAACGGCGGGTGTTTGTGCGGCGCTGTAAGGTATACCGCCAACGTCAAACCTGTAGTGACTCGTGCGTGCTGGTGCAAGCTCTGCCAAAAGCTGGCATCGGGCAACGCAACCATAAATCTGGCCTTTCCAGCTGTTGCAGTGACAGTCACCGGTGAAGTGCGGGACTATGCGAGTATTGCGGAAAGTGGCAACAGGATGCATCGTCGATTTTGTCCCGTCTGTGGGGTGCATCTGTTCAGTGAAGCAGAGGAGAGGCCTGAAATGATTGTGGTAAGGGCCGGTACGCTGGATGAAGCCGAGCGGGTGGTACTACAGGGGCTAATCTGGACGGACGAAGCGCCGTCCTGGGCATACCTGGATCCGAATGTGGAGCACTTTCCGGGGCAACCGCCTGCGCCGATAAGTGCGACGTCCTAACCGATCGTTGTCGTGAGTAGTGCTTTCTTTCATCGGCATGGGAATTAAGAAAACGTTATTCCGGACTTGCTATGGAAGCATGTGGCATTTCTCTTTTTACAAGCGTTGTTCGTAGGGTGTCGGTGAGCGGTGCGAACCGCACCATGTAGCGTACCAATCACTTTTCAACCGGTGCGTTTCGCACCACTCAACGACACCCTACGTTTGTTTGGCGACCCGACGAAATTCAAAGCTTGCACGAACACCGGCAGTAAAGAAACGGTTGCGTGTCCTTCGCGGTAGTAACGCCACCGGCTGGTATTAGTGAAAAATTGCAGCCTAAACCAGCAATGCACGAGCCTCTGCCGCGCTGAGCGGTGCCGGTCGTTTGCAGCTCGTGGAGATGTCGATAAACCTTTGTTGCTCGCCGGATTCGAGTATGGATGTCATCACGTCGACGACGTGGGTGGCCAGAGCCGCCGAACATCGGTGCTCGCGTTTATCGATAATGGCCAGTGCCATGTCAGCAAGGCCGGCCGCTCGGTAATTGGCTCTCATGGTACCGTCATCTTCCTCTTCGTTGAGTACGCCAAACGGGTGGTCCCACGGGGCGGGGACAGATGGCTCGGCCTCTTGAGTCAATTGCAACTCGCCGCCGAAGAAATTCGGGTCAGGGACGTATAGTGTCCCTTTTTCGCCGTACAGTTCCATGTGGTTGTGGCTGTGATGCCAGACGTCCCAGCTGGTTCCGAGCGTGATGATGGCGCCACGGGTGAAAGACAACAGTGCGTGTATGGTAGTCGGTGTCTCTACCTTGAGCTTCTCACCATAACGTGGCTCCGAGGTGATCACGCGCTCGGTTGACGGGGTGCTGGACAACGCGGCGACTCGTTCAACTGGCCCGAGTAATTGCACCAGGTTGGTGATGTAGTAGGGGCCTATATCCAGTACCGGGCCGGCGCCAGGCTGGAAGAAAAAATCCGGATTGGGGTGCCACGATTCCATACCGTGGCTCTGCACGTGCGCGGTGCCGCTGGTGATCTTTCCGACGATGCCATCGTCGATCAATGTGCGCGCGTGTTGATGAACGCCGCCGAGGAAGGTATCCGGGGCAGACCCGACTCGCAGATTGCCGGCACTGGCCAGATCGAGCAAGCCCTGACCCTGTTGCAGCGACAGGGCGAAGGGCTTTTCGGAATAGACGTGTTTGCCCGCCTTGAGGATGTCGGTGGACACTTCGGCGTGTACTGCAGGAATGGTGAGGTTGACGACAATACTGATCTCGTCGCTGGCCAGCAGTTGATCAACAGTCATAGCAGTGACGCCAAACTCCCCGGCGCGTGCGTGGGCGGCGCTTTTATCGATATCGGCACAGGCGAGCATCTTCATGCCTTTGAACATCGGGGCGAGACGAAGATAGGTCTCTGCGATATTGCCACAGCCGATAATGCCGACGCCGAGGGCTTGTGTCATTTTAGTGCTCCATAGTGGATTAGAGGGCCATCGATCGCGTTTAATGGCATTGCGGGTTTTTGTTTAAGTTGCGTTATGAGTTCAGGTGAACGATTGCATTGTCGCGATGGAGCGCTGTGCAAAGCGATCGTGATCACTCGGGTTGTCGTGCTCGGCGATAAACAGTTCAGCATGGGTGTGTTTTGACGCAAGCTTCATGATAGTCGGCCAGTCGAGCGTGCCGTGCCCGACATCGGCCCAGCCATCTTCATCCGCACACTCACCGGCTGCTGCTATGTCCTTGATGTGAATGGCGGACACTCTTGAGCCGTGATTTGTAATCCAGGATGCCGGATCGCTGCCACCGCGTGCGACCCAGGCAATGTCCATTTCCCGGATGCCGACGTGCAATTGTCGACTGCCGAGTTGATGGAGTACCTGCCAAAGACAGGCACGATCGGGCAAATGATGCAGTTCTACACCACCTTCATTTTCTCGCAGCCGTATGTACCACTGATCCCTGAAAAAGGCGTACGGACCCAACTCTATTTTCCCGGAGGGATCAAGGATCCGCGCAATAAAGCGCTGGTGAAATTCAGGGAAGGTATTGTTGAGTTCATGCACGCTTACAACCCCGATGAAGACCAGATTCAGCAATGGCCGATGAATATTGAAACGTAGAACCTGGCGTCGAACGCATGCATAGCGAAAATGAGTCACAATTAATTGGTGAGATGGTCGTAGCACTGCGCGAAAAAATGAGTGCCGACTACCCTGCGGGAAAGACAAGGCGAGATGCCCACCCGAAAACAATAGGCTTGTTGCGCGGTGAGTTTCGAGTGTTGGCAGATCTTCCAGTTGCCTGTCGACACGGTATATTTGAGTCGGCTGGCAGTTACCCTTGCTGGATCAGAAGCTCCAGCGCCAGCGGACAGCCCAATCCTGACAGTACGCCCGATTTGCGCGGTCTGGCGGTTAAACTGATGGGGGTTGGTGGGGCGCGCGCCGCTGATCTTGAGCGGCAGACGCAGGATTTCCTGTTTATGTCGATCCCAACCATGCCATTGGGTACGATAAAGCTGTTTCACAGTGCCGCCTGCACGGCATCGCGCTACGGGCCTGTTGCGATGGCGCTGCGCTTTCTAGTCACCGGAAAGATCTCGGCGATACTGGCTCTCAGAAAGGGTATGTTGCGTCAATCCAGCCCACTTGACATTCCCTATTGGAGCACTACTCCGTTTCATTGCGGTGAGGGTGTAGTCAAGTATCATATTCGGCCGCGGTCAGCCTATACCAGCGAGTTGCCCGATTCGCCCGAGGCAGATTATCTGACGCGCAACATGGAGACTCATCTGGCACACCACGAAGCGATGTTTGATTTTTACCTGCAGTTTTTTGTCGATGAGACCGTCACGCCTATTGAGGATGCAGCAGTCGAATGGCGGGAGGACGACAGTCCTTTTGTTCATGTGGCGTCATTGCATATACCCAGGCAATCGTTTAGCAGCGCCGAGCAGTTTGACTTTGCCGAGAAGCTGTCTTTCTCACCAGCCAACGCACTGGCGGCACATGCGCCAGTGGGTGCTCTGAATCGCGCGCGGCAAGCTGTGTATAACGAGTTGTCACTATTCAGGCACAGCCGCGATAATCTCGCCATGTTCGAGCCTGAACCAGATGATTTCGCGGGTATCGATCGCGATAGATCGTCAAGTATCGTTGATCTTTAGTTTTAGTATGGTTGATTGCTTTGTAACTATTGACAACCTGCCTGGTGGTGAGTGCGAGATGGCAATTCACCTAAGTGAGTCTGATACTGTTGTGTGTTATGGGAACAGAAGAGAAACTGTGGTTCGAACGTGATTTGTCGTTTACAGTAATGTCAGAGTGTAACCGGCGAAACTGAGCGACAACAGGTCAACGCTCTAAATATTGAAATCGACACTGACGATTGTGCCGTGTCCAGGTTTGCTTTTTACCGAAAACTCCCCGCCGATTAACGCTGTTTGTTCTTCCATGCCACGCAACCCGTAGTGACCGGGTTGTCGATGCGACAAGTCAAACCCTGCTCCATTATCTGCAATACTGAGACGGTACGCAGTGCTGTCGTCGTTGCCGGATTGTTGCAACGGGCTGATGCGGATCGATACGCGATCCGCTGCGGAGTGTCTTTCGACGTTATGCAGTGCTTCTTCGGTAATTCGAAATAGCGTCTCTGCGTTTTGCCTGTCCAGTGGTGGCACGCGGGTATCGATACGTATTTCGGAATTGATACCTGATTGCTCGGAGAAACGGTCGGACAGGCTTTGAATGGCCCCGGCCAGCCCGATCTCGCTCACGTCGTTATGACGCATTTGTGTAATGGCGGCCCGGGCTTCGGATATACCAGAGACAGCCACTGACTCAAGTCTTTCAAGCTCAGACTCCAGCTCCTCCTCTGGCAACTTATTGCGAAGTTTGCGTACCACTCGAATTTGCGTCAGCAAGGCCATTAAAGAGTGCGCGAGGGTATCGTGCATGTCTCTGGCGAGTCGCAGACGTTCCTGCGTCACAGCATTTCGACGTTGCTCGGTGGCCATCTGATCCTGGGCCATAGCGAGTTGCTGTGCTTGCATTTTTAACTCGTTGATATCCAGGCGCGCGCCGAACATCCACTCCGGTTTGCCGTCCGATGTGTGTGTGACTATCTGCCCGCAGTCGAAAACCCAGCGCCAGCCCCCGTCTTCGTGTTCGAGTCTTCTTTCGAACGCGTAGCGTTCAGAGTCACCGGCAAGGTGCTCGTTCATGGCCTCGTCGGAATTTTTTAGATCGTCTGGATGCACCTGAAAGCGAGTGTCATTAACATTGGAAAATGATAGTTCAGGGTGACCGGTTATCTCGCGAAAACGCTCATTTACCCGGAATTCACTGGTTTGTACGTTCCACTCCCAGGTACCTGCACCAATACCTTTGATTATTGAAGCCAGTCTGGAGCGCTCTTCTTTCAGCTCGTTTCGCTCCTGAATTCTTGTGGTGGTGTCATCGATGATACCCACGGTGCCGGAGAGGCTCCCGTTGGTATTGAAGGTTGGGACAGCAATGGCGCGTACGTGTTTGATCTGCCCGCTGCTGTGAGCGATCCGAAATTCGCTGTCAAACGCGTTGTGATGCTGCAGCGTTGTTTGCAGGTGCTCCAGCATCGATTTGACGTCGTCTCTGTGAATACTGTTCTGCCATCCACTGCCAAGAGCCTGTTGCTCACTGATGCCCAGCATCTGCTGGCATTCCTGATTGGTATAGTTGCATGCGCCGTGATCATCCGAGCTAAAAATACCCAGCGGTGCGGCATCGCAGAGACCTCTGAATTTTGATTCAGCGGTGGCCAGCTCTTCGGACACGCGTCTGGCTTCAAGCAGATCAACAGCAGCTTTGGCTAAATGGCGTAGTACCTTGCGTTGGGTGGTGGTAAGCACTTTCGGCTTTCTGTCGATGACGCATAGCGTCCCAACAACAGCACCGTCGCTTAAGGTCAGCTTCGCGCCCGCGTAAAAACGAATGTCCGGTGTGCCGGTGACCAGTGGATTATCGGTGAATCGTGAATCCGAAGTCGCGTCAGGCACCTCGAGTAAGTCGTTTTCATCATCTATGGCATGTGAACAGAAGGCCACGTCGCGTGGTGTCTGCCTGGTACCGGATAATCCGGTGTTGGCCTTGAACCACTGGCGGTCCGCATCGATGAGGGAAATAAGCGAGATTGGAACCCCGCAGACTATCGCCGCAACTTCAACCAGCCCATCAAAACTGGATTCGGGTTCAGTATCGAGTACATGCAGTGCATGCAGTGATGCCAGGCGACTTTTTTCTTCTTCGGATTTAGCGTTCATCATGGTTGCCCTGCATTCGCATTCTGACACAAGGTTTACATACAGTTGGCGCCGGTCTCATGGTGAAGGGAAGGGGCCAGCTGCTGTTTTTTTTGGCTTCCCGCTTTTTGTTTTATTGTCGACGGCTAACCGCGCGTACCGCAAGTTCTGTTCTGCTTTGTGCATGCAGTTTTTCCATAATTCGGCTAACGTAGTTTTTAACGGTCCCCTCGGCCAGATTAATCTCGGTGGCAATTTGTCTGTTGGTCTTACCCTGCGCCAACAAGCCCAGAACCACTTCTTCCTTTTTCGTCAGTGGCTCATCCGTTGCAGGCATGGCCGGGGCATCTACGGCAGCGGTTTTGCCCGAATCAGTGGATTTCATGCCGCCTTGCGGAGTCGTTAGTGATTTGACTGTAGCGGGATTCGTGGCATGGGCGGAATCCTCGACACCAGATGGCGAGGAACCACCTGGTGTATCGGTCAGCGTGCGGAACTGGCTCATCACCTTGCGCGCAATCGAAGGGGACAGGTACGATTCTCCGCGATGAACCGCTTTCACGGTGTCGAGTACCTGGGTTTCTGTAGCATCTTTCAGCAAGTACGCTTGTGCCCCGGCTCGAATTGCCTCGAATACCAGGTCGTCGTGATCAAACGTTGTGAGAACGACAACACGGGTGCCGGGTCTCTGCGCGGTGATGTCTCTGGTAGCAGCTACACCGTCGGTGCCGGGCATCTGCAGATCCATTATGATTACGTCCGGCGATGTCTCAAGCGCAATGTCGATCGCTTGCTGACCATCTTCAGCAGTCGCGACCACTTCAATGTCTGGCTCACTACCCAGCATCATAGCAAGCCCGCGCCGAATCAGCGGCTGGTCGTCGACAATGACCAGGCGAATGATGTGCTGTGGGGAGTCTGGCGCGCTGTCCTGCGCCGCCTGGTTCAGCGTGCTCGCCACGACGTCCCGGGTTTTGTTATCGGCCAATGGGCTTCCTTAGCGAAGACTGGAATCAGGCTTTTCAGTCAGCGTCACCTGACAGCTCGTTCGGGCCAGTTTGCAATAATTCATGCAGCTTGCCCACCGCGGGAGAGGGCAACCTCGCTGTCAGGTACCGAAGTGTGGCAGTGACCGCCGCAGCAGAAACTTCCTCGGGTAGCTCGGTATCCGTTGCGACAGTCTGGATCAGGTCCTTCAGGTTCTTAGAGTAATTCAAATCATAGTCCGTTGCAGGGTTCATAAGCCGCGATGAAGTTTCTGCGGCTGCAGGGAGTATTGCGAACATCCAGTGTAATACCAGAACAGCAATGCCGGCAGTGCCGAGCGTCACTTTGGATAGGGTCGCTCTCTAACCATCAGGGTAGGATTGGAACTTTCGCGATCTCGCGGGACAGTGACGAAAGTGTGATTTTCCTGTGACGTTAGTAATACCGGTGAGTCCGATAAATTTGGAGTATTTACAATATGTTACAATGGTAGTGGTGCTTGATTAGCCGGTTTATCAATGCGCTGGCTGCTCGGCGCTGATCGTTTGGCGCGGTTCAACCCCTGATGGCGCCGGACATATGAGGGCCGCTGACGGTGTATCGCAGATCGTCGGCGGAGTCCAGCGTGGTGGGCATGCAATTCACGGTGATCGTCGTTGCTGGATCGATATTCACCAGATTGCCGCTACCCAGCATCACCACAGCGAACCCGTCTACTGGTGTGGCTACAGTGTCACCATGGCGTAACGGTGCACCTTTTACGAGTGCGGTTCCGTTTACTGTCGCAAGGCCCTTCGAATAAACGACAGTTCCCACTGACAGGTCCGGTTGGCGGGCTACGCACCGAAATTGAATGGCGGTTGCCTGCTGTACCTCCGGTACAGTTGCCACTGCGGGTTGAATGGTTGCTGGAGAGCAGCCAATCGCCACAGCGAGTAGTTGTTTACATGAATCTTTGACGCGCAATTTGAACCCCCATTACGGCACGGTATCTCGACCTGAAACCAATCGGCCTGTCTCTATACGGTACTAACGAGACTAGTTTTAGCGGCATTGGGGTAAAAGCCGACAGTGCTGTAAGTCATTGTCAAAAAATCAAACACGACCACAAGGGGCTGTGACTAATGTCATCAACAATGCCTGACGACTATTTCAGACTGAATACGGCTGCCTGGATGAGGTATTCCTTTTGGCATGGTAAACAGTTTTGACGAAAACCTCGCTGTTTATCTTGCATTCAGGCTATGTGGCGTTCGTTTTTTATCGGGGTTTTTTGCCAGGATAGGGGAAACAAGGGAAAATAGTTTCTGTGGCTTTGTCTGCGAAAGGCAAAGCCAATACGGCGACGCCCTGGTATTGCTACCGATCATCGGCTGTAGTGTCACCTCGACAGTCGCTTCAGGGAATTGGTGGTTCAATCGGGTCACTGAAACGGTTTTGCCAGTCGTTCCGACGAATCTAATCGTTCACTCGCACGCTCAATTGGATGCTTTAACAACGTGCCGATTCAATGTGCTAGCCCCACATCGTTGCGATGAAGTTATGAGGATAGGGCCCGAGTCGACCCGAATGGGTTTAGCCCCTGCTATCAGTTGGGTTTTAAACTCCAGCTCAAACGCTGCAATCTATGCGAGCTTCGCCTTGGTAAAACCAGTAGTCAGTCGCGCCTGAAGGTTGAACGAGCTTCTGAGTGTGATGCGGCCAGGCCGTCACTGCGGCGTGCCATAAAAGTCATGTCCCCATTGGTTTTGTAGCCATGGCAAAGGGTTTTGATATATCCGGCTTCGAAAATCGCGCTAGAAGCAAGCGGTCGAACGTAACCCTGGCCGCAATAACGTTGATCGCGTTCGATGCTATTAGTGCTTACACGGTTGTGTCGAATCACTATCACGGGATCCTGCATGTGGTTATTCAGCGCGGCGTCAATTGGAATGCTACAGAGATAGCGCCGTGCTGACACCGCTTGTTCAATAGAAATCACAGAGTCAGGCATTTGTGAATGGAGAAATGCATGAGGGTACAGGACGAACGCCGCTGGACAGCCAGATGTCGCATTGGGAGTTGCGGCTGTAAGATTTCAGTTGGTTTATTCGGGCTATTGGTGAAAATATTGCGCGGATGGTCAATGCGGTGGATGGGTATTCGGGTCGATGGTGGGAGGCGTGCCGTATTGTTACGCCAATACTTTGGTATTGGTAAAATGCCCATAGTCAATCGGATTGGTAAAATTACCCGATTACAACAGTTGCCAACAGCCATAATTGCCTGGCGAAAAAACATTGCGTCATTGCGTCATTGCGTCATTGCATCACTGTTTCACTCGAAAATTCGGGTTGATTAAAAAGAGGCGACGGTTTGAAAAAGACTACATTCCTGCTGGTTGGACTGTTCCTGCTTGCGTCACACGCAGGCGCTCAGACACACCCTATCTGCGAGTCTGCCGCCAGCGACACCGATGGTGATGGCTATGGGTGGGAAAATGGGCAGAGTTGTATTGTTACGGTGTCGTCGACAGAGGGCATGTGCGAAGACCGCGGTGATTTTCCGTGGGGTTGGAATCCGGTCACACTTACATCATGCCTTTTGGGTGTGCAAACAGAGCCTTCTGCCTGTATAGACAGTGATGGTGACGGTTTTGGATGGAATGGTGTTGCCACCTGTATTGTCGGTTCGTCTCAATGCGAGGATAGAGGTGGTTATCCCTGGGGATGGAATCCTGTCACACTGAGCTCGTGTCGCCTCGACGAGCAGACCGGCCCGGCTGAGCCAACACAGCCACCACTCGAATGCTCGGATGTCAATGGCGTTGCTGCGTTAACCTCTCTGCTCGACAGTGACACTGGTGGTGGTTTCGTCGCCTTGGAGGGTATTGTCTATTTTGCCGGAACCACCGCAGACACGGGCAGCGAACTTAGTGCCTATAACCCGGCGACCGGGGAGGTGAATATCATAGGTGATATCTTCGATGGTCCCGTCTCCAGTATTCCGGCCGACCTGACGATCCTTGGCGGCAAACTTTATCTGACTGCACGTGATCCAGTTACGCAACGGGATATGTGGGTGTATGACCCGGTTACCGCAGAGGAACCCATTCCTCTCAACCTGTTTCCCAACGATTTGCTGGAGGGTGATACGCTGCCCGGCAATTTGATTGCTTTTGACAACAGAATATTTTTTACCGCGGATGAATTTGGTGTTGGCAACGAATTGATGGTTTTCGATCCGCAAACCGGCGCAGTTGAGCCAGTGTCAGATATCAACGAAGGTTCAGACAGCAGTGACCCGAAATCGCTCACGGCGGTGCTGGGTAAGTTGTATTTTAGCGCGGACGATGGAATTAACGGCCGTGAGTTATGGGCTTACGATCCGATCACCGATACGAGCACCATGGTGACCGATCTATCCAGTAGTCCGGGTGGCAGTGATCCAGCTCAACTCTACGTAATCGACGACAGAATTTACTACAACACACGGTCTGGTGGTCAAACTCGAGTTTATGATCCGCGACTGGATACAGGACCGGCACTGGTTGATTATATGGTAGACGGACAGGCAACCACAGGTCAGATCATCGATGCTATCAGCGATCGGCTGATACTGCGATTTGATGATAGTTCCAGAGGTGGCGAGCCATGGCAGTACATTCCGCAAACTGATTCCACCAGCTTAATCGCTGATATTAATCCAGGTCCTGAGGGCAGTCGTCCGTTCGGGTTTGTCGAGTTGGATGGCGAAATCTACTTCACTGCCGAGGAGAGCTTTGGCGAATCTGAACTGTGGGTGTACGATGAATCAACGATGCAGGCTAGGCGTTTTATAGATGCTGCCCAGCCTGACCTTGACTTTCCGGCCGATCTGACTGTGCTCGACAATCGGTTGTATTTCGTTGCAGGACCTGTGAGTGGTCCACGTGATCGAAAACAATGGGCGTATGATCCGCGTTGCAGCTAGTGAGGCGCCCAGACAAATAAGCTAACACGTTATCTTCGTTACAGCCGCCATCGCTGTGTCAAGCGGCCCACTAGATCGGGTACGGTTTGCTAATCAAAGCCGAGTTCAAACTTACCATTGACTACAAAGGGAGCACGGAAATCCTCACCAAGGAAGTAGTAGATGTTCTGGGCTTCATCGTGAACAATATTGAAACATCCATATTTCTCTTCTTTCCACAATCCTGTCCAACTTGAACAGTATTGGTCGTTTTCTATTTTGTACCGTGCCTCTGATGGTATTTCATCGCCACTTTTTATCCAAAGGGTAAGCCCGGATTCGGAGAAATACTGCCTGGTCTCAACGCCGTAGTGGATTCCCATAATCGTTGCCCCGGTAAGGAGGTCTGTTATCTGTTGACTAGTCAATTTTTTCTCAGCTGCGATCAGTGGGCTGCATAGCAGTGATGTAACTAGTGCAAGCGTCTTTTTCCTCATGATGAGTCACTCCCGAGTGTGTGTAGAAATTACCGCTGTCAATATAGCAGGTTCAGCGGTTTCTCGAACAACATGAACACCCAGCGCGCCAGACGAGGTTGGTGTCAGGTCGGGTTGTAGGAACTCCACTTGCGCAGAGTTGCCCCCGCAACTAAACACCCGGCGTGGCTCGGAGTTATCGACGGTTACCGCTAAAAATAGTGGATAAGTGTTGATTGATGGATAAGAAGAACTGGAGCGGGAGAGGGTGAGCATCACTGGTCATTGTGTGGGCATGGGTTTTTATGTCTGTACTACTCCACGGGGGCACAAAACCAGGCCCAATCATGGTTGCGCAAATTGCAGCACGAGAGGGACACGGAGTATCGCCCGTTCCTGTGGTAGCGTTGAGTAGGTGCTCTGGCCTTGCCTTGGATTGCACTTTCACGCTGGATATCGTGAAGTAGTTCGGGCTTGTTCGTCGTACGTCGTAAGCTAGGGGAGGTGCAATTGTGCGGAAATATTGCAATAAAAACGGCGCTTACTGTTGTGGTAGTCATGTCAACCGGAGTTTGATGTTGCCGATCTTCGCCACGCGCAGCTGAAGTGATGCCCCGGAATCAACCCCGCGCAGGCACAGCTGTTTGGAAAGCGCGAATGATCGTGTGATCGCTTAAATCATAGAGGGGGTCTATATGACCATTGGGGCAAAGCTAGGCACAACGCCACCACCGATAATATGCGGGACGGCCGTGTTTGCCGGCGTGATTGTGGAAATGATCTGGCCACTGGTATCACTGTCATCTAACAGATACATCATAGGTGGGTTTCTAATAGTGGGTTCGCTTTTAGCCATGCCCGGTATTCTTGTGAAATTTCGTCGAGAAAAAACACCGTTTGATGTCAGGAAAGATCCATCTGCTCTTATAACAAGTGGACTCTATAAGCGCTCTCGTAATCCGACTTACATTGCTCTTATGGTTCTGTGTGTCGGTATTGGCGTGTTATTGAGTAATTTCTGGGTAATAGTATTTCTTGTTCCAGCGGGTATAGTCATTGACAGATATGTGATTCCAGAAGAAGAGCGTCGTCTTGAACAGGTTTTTGGTGAAGAGTATCAAACGTACAAATCCAGCGTAAGGCGTTGGGTATGACGGTGTGCTCGAATGTGCGAACTAGCGATATTTGACGCAGTCACGTAATGACGCTCTTTCTACTAGATCTATTCCAATGGTGAAGATTGCGTGTGTTCAGCGAAGAATACGGGTTGTTTCGGGTCTACCTAAGTCAGGTCGCTTTCGCTGTCTGGTGTTAAATGTAAAAACATACTGGTTAGTGGCAAATGTAGCTGCGCTCACTCGTCCTTGGTTGTAGTCGGGAATTCCTCAACGGTCGGGAGAAATTGCCAGTCTCGCAGGAAGACAACGAATACTTGATGCGCTTGGATATTGATTGCGAGTATTCAGTGGCGTATGGAAATCAGTGGCCCTGCCTTGAAAGATTAATACAGCGATGGATCCGCAGTGCCGCCCGATAGCGGCGTGAGATCACCGAATACTTCGAAGTTGAGTATCGTTCGATACCAGGTTGTTGATCGTGTGAATGGTTGCCGGCAGGTCGTCTGCAGTGACCGGGCGGGAGTACAGGAATCCTTGTACGACATCGCACCCCAGACGCGAGACCTGTTCGAGTTGCTCTGGTAGTTCCACGCCCTCAGCGACAGTTTCCAGGCCAAGGCTGCTGGCCAGTGTTTGAATGGTGCTGATCAATGAAGCTTTGGTCGTTTTTGCATCGAGACAATTGACGAAGGTGCGATCAATTTTGAGTACATCCAGTGGAAGATCCTGCAGGTATCGTAAAGACGAGTAGCCGGTGCCGAAGTCGTCGATCGCGATACGCACACCCACCTTGCGCAAGCGCTGTAGTCGTGACGCAACAATCTTCACATCGTCCATTAAAACGCTTTCGGTCACTTCCAGCTCAAGCAGTTCCGGTGGTGCCGCGTGGCGCTGAAGTGCGTTGATCACCTGGTCGCAGAAGTCATCCTGCTGAAACTGCGGGGCGGCAATATTGATGCTCACGCGCAGTCCTGCAGCGGGGCTTTTTTGCCACTGGGCCAGTTGGCGGATTGATTCATTGATCACCCAGTTGCCGAGCCGGTTGATCAGTCCGGTACTTTCTGCGACAGGGATGAACTCACCCGGCGGCACCAGGCCGCGCGAGGGATGGACCCAGCGGATCAGTGCTTCCATCCCGACCACCTGGCTGTCGGCGCAACGCACTTGCGGCTGATAGAGCAGGTGGAACTCTTGTCGATCTATCGCTTCTCGCAGTTGCGTCTCCAGCAGGTTACGCTGTCTTGCGGCGATCGCCACAGATTCGTCGAACAGGCAGACGCATCCCTTGCCATCGCGTTTTGCCTGATACATCGCCTCGTCCGCTGACTGCAACAGGGTCTCTGCGTTGCCGCCGTTGTCCGGGAAGCGGCCTATGCCGATACTGGCGCCGATGCCTAAGATCTCGCCCTCGATGAGGAACCGGGACTCGAGTGCTTGCAGCAAGGCATTGGCGGTCGCGATACCATCTTTTTCATCGTGCAGAATGGCTGCGAATTCGTCTCCACCCATGCGTGCCAATGTACCTGATCCGTCCAGGCATTCGGCCAGGCGATTGGCTACCATGGTCAGCAGTTTGTCACCGAAGGCGTGGCCGAGTGTGTCGTTGACTTCTTTGAAACCGTCGAGATCGATGAATAACACGCAAAAGGACGTTTGGTTTTGCTTTGCGCCTGCAATGGTCTGGTTGAGGGTGTGTTCGAATTGATGCCGATTGGCCATGCCGGTCAATCGGTCATGAAATGCCTGGTGCTGTAGTTTGCTGGATAGTTCAATGCGATCGATCGATGTGGACAACTGATTGACCACGGCCTGAAAGATATCGATATGTGCTTCGGAGAATTCGCGCATTTCTCGTGTGCGGTATATCACCATTGCACCAAATACCTTGCCCTGCTTTTTAAGTGCGATACAGCAGGTGCTGCCAATGTTTCTATCAGCGCGCATGGCGTGGACAGCGGGAGTTTCTCTCGGGTCTTCTTCCAGTCTGCCAATGGTGGCTAACTGGTCGTTGTCGACACACCACCGGGCGATGCATCCGTGAACATGGTTGTGACCCAGCGCATCGGCTCGATAGCACGAACCGTGTGCGCAGCCCCAGCCGACATGTGATTGCAGTTCGCCATTGGCGTCGAGTAAAAAAATTCTCGCGAAGGTGGCGTCCATTGCCGGTAACAGGACTTGGCAAACGGTATCGCAGGCCTCGGTGATGTCGTCCAGCACAGTGAGTATCTGGCTGACCTCGGCCAGTGCCCTGGTGCCTTTCAGGCGCTGTTCCGTAACATCGATCAACCGCGTGTTGGCAATCGCCATCGACGCCATGCCGCAGATGCGCTGTAACAGCGGTACATCGCCCGCCAGGTCGGCTGATTCCCGGGATGAGATCACCGTCAGTGCGGCAACGGCTTCATCGTTCACAAACAGCGGTAGCGAGAAGGCCTGGGAGCCTACCGGCCATTGATGAATGGATTGAATCGCGCTGACGTCGTCCAGATAAATGGCCTCACCACGCGACCAGGCGTGGCCGATGGTACCTTCGTTGCGTCTGAACTGTCCGCCGAGATACTCCGATGACTGGTTGCCGCTGGCAGCGACGATCTCCATAAATTCGCCGGATTCGTGCAGACTGGCGGCGTAGCAACAGTCGGCGCGGGTGCGATCGACGAGTGTATTGGCCAGCAGTTCCAACAGGGAATTGGTGTGCTGGCAAGCCATCAGCGATGCCAGCACGAACTCCATGGTGGAGATTTCGCCCTCGCGCAGAGACAGCGCATCGACATTGTTCGCCACGCGCTGCTTCAGCTCTCGCACTTCCGAAATATCGAATAACTGCACCAGCAGTGCGACCACCTCGCCGCGGTCGTTCTGTAGTGGCACGCGCACCGTTTCGGTATTGGTGGCTCGTCCTGGCAGGGTTTCGGTGGTTCTGGAAACTGTTTTGTCGTTGATTACCTGGCTGTCGAGATTCCAGAGCCCGGGCCAGCCGGAGACCGGATCGCCCAGCACGAGCTCTCTGGGGCGTCCCAGTTCGAGGTCGTGCTTGCCGATCAGTTCCTCACGTGTCAAGCCTATCGCCTCGCAAAAGGGCGGGTTGACGTAGACAAAGCGATGATCGAGATCTTTGATCGCCAGCGGCGTGGCCTGCGCGGCGCTTATGCGATCCAGCAGGAGTGCCGGATTGATGTCTTCGAGCATTTCGTGGTCACCGGGCTCGCTGGGTAAAGCGCGACTGAATATATCAGGGTATCGTTCGCAGCCGCGCGAGCTTGATGGATTTTGAGCCAGTGCACGACAGTCGGGATTGCTGCTGCTGGTGCCGATGCGTGACCTGCGGTACATTTTGCTCAAATTCAAAAATGGAAGCGACCATGCAGGTTGGTTTGATCGGTGCTGGCCTGATGGGGCACGGCATTGCGCTCAATGTGCTTAAGGGCGGCCATTCGATGGCCATTCTCGATCACCCGGGCAATCAGGATCTCGCTGATCTGATTGCCCTGGGGGCCGAGCTTCGGGATTCCCCCGCCACGGTGGCAGCCGATGCGGATCTGATCATTCTCTGCGTGACCGGCACGCCCCAGGTGGAATCCGTACTGACCGGCGAGCAGGGCGTGATCGGGGCGCTCGGCACCGGTGCAATCGTTGTGGATTGCTCGACGTCGCTGCCTGAGTCGACCGAACGGATGGCCGCACAGGTGGCGGCTGCAGGCGGGCGATTTCTGGATGCGCCGATGACTCGCCTGGCCAGGCATGCGCACGAGGGGACGCTGAATATTCTGGTCGGGGGCGAGGCAGATGTGCTGGCCGCGGCGCTACCGGTGCTGTCGACCTTTACCGAGAACATCGAGCACGTTGGTGGTGTGGGTGTCGGGCATCGGATGAAGCTGTTGCACAACTATGTCTCGATCGGCCAGATGGCGCTGCTGGCCGAGGCGGCCGCCCAGGCGGCCAACGCCGGTGTGCAGGCTCAGGTGTTCGTTGATGTGCTGGCCAAAGGGGGCGGCGCCGGTGCGGCACTGGAACGACTGCGACAATGCATTCTCACCGGCGTAGCCGACGATGTACCGTTTGCAATAGGCAACGCGGTCAAGGACATCGATTACTACCGCGAGATGATCGCTGCGGGTCCCGGAAGCAAAGCCATTGCCGATGGCGTGTCGTCCGCGATCGGGTCTGTGTCTGACGCCGGCCATGCCCACGACTACGTGCCGCAGCTATCCCGGTTGTTCAGGGGTTGAACGTGCCGATTCGGCGCTTACCCTTTCGCTCAATTTTGAGTTTTCAGTTTGACCTGAACGGAGTGTTATAGTCTCAGCCTTGGTTTCATGGAGCTTTTAGATGATAAGGGATTGGCGATTGACTGCAGCAGGGCTGCTTTTTACCTGGTACGCCACTGGCATTGGCGCCAGTAGTTTTCTATTGCCATTTGAATTACCGGTGGCGCCGGAGGCACGATTTCTAGTCGGCAGCACACACGATTCTGCGGCGGGCGATCGTTAGGAATCGATTTCAAGCTACGCCACTGACGCCAGTCCGCAGGACGTCGTGGCGTTCTACCAGAGTGCGCTCGAACAGGCCGGGTTCCGATTGTCGGTGGTTACGGACAAAGGTACCTCTGCCTCGTTCTCTGGCAAGCGGGATAGAGACAGAATCAGAATTTCTGCCAAACGAGATACCGCTGAAGTCGAGGCTGGCGAGGTGGAGATCAGAATTATCGCCAACTACGACCTCTAGCCGCATTGGCCGATCGCGCAAGCTAAAGCTAAAGCACCGACGCAACTTTCTCACTCGCACGGGGGTCTACCGTCCGTCCACTGACGGACCCGCCCTTTTCGAGCGAGTGGAGGAGTTATGTCGATAACACGTGGTGCAGGCCTGAAGCCGTGGCTGAGCCCGAGCGCAAGTTTGGGGCTGCTGTTGATCTGCGTTGCCGGGTTTTCCCAGGTGCAGGCGGGGTCGCTGGCTGTGACGGTGTTCACTGAGGACGGCGAGGCGGTAGTCGATGCGGTTGTCTCTGCGGTGCCCGTTGCCGATGTGTCGGGTGAGCGCGCGG
>CAZYDV010000074.1:0-15993 GCA_964646405.1 uncultured Granulosicoccaceae bacterium
GAAATCTATATTAACTCAGACAGCTACTGTCTGACTGCAGGTTGACACACAGGGGGGTCCCGCAGCGATGCGCAAGAAGTAGAAGGAATTTCAGTGCAACGGTTCAGGGCAAGCGTAACCTGGCGTTCCTGTCTCTCCCCGGGGCGGTGTTGGTCGTGACCTACAGACACTGTCGCCGCACGGTGAACGGCCACTTGATGTGTGTGACTGATCGCGTGAGCGATTACTGTTTCACCTATAGGCAAGTCCATTGCGAACATTTGCATGGGGCCGGCAGGGCTACTACCGGTTGTCTGGCTCTTGTACCTTGCTTGCGCCATTAATTGACAAAGCATCTAAAATGTGGCTCTGCGGATCGAATCAAAGGATGCCCGGATGGGGGTATTGTTTTGTGTTACCCAGGGTTCAGATAGTGGTGTGTTGAAGCCACGCTGTCGCTGGCAGATCAATTTGCTCGCCGGTGCGCCGCTAATATTCAGTTACGCACTGGTTCATCGCTCGTTTGTCGAGCTTCATTACTTTGGAAGGCACTTTCATTGGCTGATCACGTCTCGCGTGCCAATTTCAGTGTGGCGGCGATAGGGCTGACCGCAACGGCGCTGATTTTGTGGTTGGCGATAAGTTTCTGGCTGGATGCACGTAATCAGAAGGTGGATGCCGCGAACATACTGGCTGTTAATGCGGTTGAAACACGGTTGCTGGATGCTGCGACTCACATTGCTATGGGTCGGTCGTTTGATATGGCGGATCAGTCGGAAGTTGCAGACCAGCCAGACGCAGTCGATCTGGCGGTTATCCTGCAGAAAGTCGAACAACTACTGGGCGATACCAGGCTTACTCCACGGCTTTACTTTTCTCACGGCGCACTGGCCAGGCTCGTTGACCAGGCCAGGAGCAGTAGTGCATTGCTTGAAAACGCGCGTTTGGGTCTGGCTATCCCGTCACCGGCAATTGATGAGAATTTGGCTGTTCATACAAGTATTTTCGAGCACTCATCAGAACTGATCCAGCAGTTGCACGCCATTCAGAGTGGGTTGCGGTATTTGCCAGTAACCAAAATCCACGATATTGAACGGCTAAGAACCTTTCGAGTCGGTTTACGCGATCTTGGTGAAAGAATATCTGCCGAGCACGCTACACAGTTAATGCGTTTGACACGCTATCAGCAGCAATTGCCTGAGTTCTCATCCAGTTGGGAGGTAAGTTGGCAACAGGTACAGCAGCAGTTGATTCAATTGCAGTCGCACCACAATCTGCGAAATCGAGAGAGGTCATTGCTTGACCAGCTGGATAAACTGACAGAGCGCTGGTTGTCCAGTCGATCTGAACAATCCATCGCTCTTCCGGCTGTAGAGCAACTGTTGCAGAACGATGCGCTAATGCGTGGCGAGTTGCAGTCGGTGATGCAGAATATTGACGAGATGCTGCGTGCGCGCGCTTCTGCCAGCCAGGCGCACGGTTTTCGACGCCTGATTATCGATACACTATTGATATTTGCGGCGCTCTGGATTGTGTTTGCCTCGTTGCGGCTGGTATCAAAAATACGGCATCAGGCCTACCATGACCGGCTGACTAATCTGCCCAATCGCTTTCGCTTCGACCAACTGCTGAACGAAGCCAGTTCCAGAAACCAATCGAACGGCGGGACGCTATCGGTCGCGGTATTGGATATCGACAACTTCAAGTTGGTCAACAATTCTTTCGGGCATGCCGTTGGCAACAAGTTGTTAATCGAGTTGGGTCAGCGGCTGGTCGCTGCACTGGGTACGCGTGGCAAACTGGCACGATTAGGTGCAGACGAACTCGCTGTGGTGATGCAGGATCGTGCTGGTCCACAGCATGCGCTCCCCCTGTTAAGAGAGGTGATGGCCGCGGCCAAACTTCCGTTTGAGATCGACGGTGCCTCAATAAATGTCTCATTGAGCTGCGGTCTGTATCAGGTGGATGATGCGATACCTGACGCTCGTGAGTTGGTCAAGAATGCAGAGTTGGCCATGCATCGGGCAAAAAGTACCGGCAAGAATTGTCTGCTGGTTTTCGATCCGCTATTGGGCGAGCAATACCGTGCGCGAATCGCCATGGAGGTGGATCTGAATATCGCTCTTGACGAACAGCAACTGGTGCTCCATTACCAGCCAAAGGTGAATACGGAAACCGGTCGGGTAGACGGCGTGGAGGCACTCATTCGATGGCAGCATCCGGAACAGGGAATGATCCCTCCCGTCAAATTCATTCCCGTTGCGGAGGAATGTGGTCTGATCGTTGAAATTGGTAGCTGGGTGTTACAGGAGGCGTGCAGACAAAATGCCGAATGGCAACGACAAGGTGTCAATCTGCAAGTTGCAATCAATGTCACCGCCGAGCAATTTGCCCAGCGGAATTTTGTGGAGCAGGTAGCCCAAACACTGAGTCAATACGAGCTTGAGGCTGAATCGATTGAATTGGAGGTGACCGAAAGTGTTGGCGTTGAGGGGATGTCAGTGGTGGTGGAGAGGCTTCATGCACTGCGTGCGTTGAATGTCAGTGTCGCGATTGATGACTTTGGTACGGGCTATTCATCACTACAGTATCTGGAAGACCTGCCACTGGATAAACTGAAGATTGATCGCGCGTTCATTTGCAAAATTGATGCGCCTGGTGAGAGTGATTCACTGGTGACGGCAGTGATGTCGCTGGCAAAGACCTATGGATTGAAAACAATAGCTGAAGGTGTGGAAACAGAAGAGCAGTTGGCTCGTGTAACCGAGCTTGGTTGCAACTTCATTCAGGGCTTTTACCATTCCAGGCCTGTCAGCGCTGAAGAGATTCCAGCGACTATTGAAAGAATCCACCATCTCGGTGAAAAAGGGTGACTGCCAGAAAGAATTCGAAAATAACCGGGTGCATCCAACTGGTCATGCCACACGTTCATCAGCGGGTGCGGCAGGAGAGCGAGCGATTGCCGAGCGGCCTGTCCATTCGGCTGGCTCAAGTCACTCCGGGTTGGCGTCGAGCTTGACGTGCCAGTCCGGGTGCCAGCATTTCGGGATTAGTGCTGAGCAGATATGTCGTTCCTGGATGCGTGTCAGCTGGCTGGGTAACTGTTGACGTTCACATCGTCTGCAATTCGGGGTCGCCGACGCTTGTCAGTGGCAGCGATGTCTCGGTGTAGGTGGTATTGTTCTCGAATTCGTAAATGTTGAAGTTGACATAGCGTTCAACCGAGAGCAGGTTATATTTTTCGGCCACCTGGGTTTGAAGGTTATCTGACGTTGGCAATCCTCTCGACCAGGTAAACTCTCGATTGATGGCCACAAATACTTTTCCACCATCGTTGTTGACGTCATCCATCACTGAACTTACCGGGGGCGAATCGACTTCCCAGCGGTTCTGTGTGCTGGAATCTCCGTAGTAAGACAACAAGCGCGGCTCACCCCAAAGCATGATGGCTCTGTCAGTTTCAGTTAAGTTATTAACCAGGTATCTGGCAGCAGAGCGATAGTCGTCTCTCCAGTATTCGTTTTTGTAAAAGTAGTTGTAGCTGGCGTACGCATTCATACCCAGTAGTGCGAAAAATGCGACCATAGCGCTCTGGCTAATGCGCTTTTTGACGATACCGGTTTGTAGTGCAGCCGGTGTGAAAGCCAGTGGCAGCAAAATCGCTATGGGAATCGTCAGGTAAAACGAATGCCTCGGCATCCAGTTTATGGCAGATACCTTTGCCACCAGTACCGCCATAAAAAACGAACTGACAAGTAGAGCCAGAAAAAACCGATTTCTGTTTAGACGAACACCTTTACTTTTATTTGCTCCCAAAAATGAGCTCTGAGAGCTAACAAATCCAATGCACAGTACAACGCTTGCAAGTGCAAGTGCAGAAAGCGGCCAGATATAGTGAAGGATACCCTCCGCCAGTTTGCCGCTCTCGCGAAGTAGATCCAGCGGTGGCCCGAAGGTATGGCCGACCAACACGCCGTAGATAGCAAACAGGCTGTTCTTGTAGAGTGGAAGGCCAAGGCCGTTGGTTGAGTCTATTGCCAGCTCGGCTACGGCCGGTGTGCCGACGAGGTAGAGACCTGCAGGTAAGCTGGCAATCAACGCAGGCGCCCACCATCGAAGCCAGTCAGCGGCGCGACGGACAACCGTCAGGTGAGCCAGCGCCAGCGCGATGGTGAAGGCCACCAGCAGGATGCTTGCGGAGCAGCTAATGCCCGTGGCGATGGCGAAGAGCGCAATTCGCAACTTGCCGGGGTTTTTTGATTCTATGAATATCGTGCTGAGCAAGAACATCTGGATAGCACTGAGTGCGAACAGAAGCGAGTAGGGCCTTACCTCCTGGCTGTAGCAGATCCAGAATGCGCTGACAGATATATAGGCTGTCGACCAGAAGGCGTGTCGAGTGCCGTATACGTTCAGGGTAGCCGCATACATAAATCCTAACGAAGCAATGCCTGGTATTACCGAGAGCAAACGCAGTGAGAACTCGGTGTCGCCCATCACTGAACGCCAAAGCGACAGCATAAAGAAGTAAAGCGGCTGGTATTTGTCGCCGCCGGCCCGGCTGGTCAGCTCGTATAGTGTGCCGGCTAGTGTTTTCGAGTCCGAAACAACCAGGCTCTGTCCTTCGTCGAACCAGAGACTCTGATTAGTCAACATGAACAGCCGAGCCAGTGCTCCGCCCAGAATTAACAGCGCGACGAGTGCAATATGCCAAGTGTCAACACGATCAGTTAATCCTGAATTGGCCGGTGATTTTTTTAGGTCCATTGGCGTTTTCTACTCAATTATTCGGCTTGTGTGCCACATCGGTAATTGTGAGCGTCACCCATTCCTGTTGTTGATCAATCGAGCGTGGTAGTGCCTGAATTGAAAAAAAGCACCTCTTCAGATTCAAACAATATGTCATGACAAGAAAGTTGTCAAATAGTCCGTACGTGAAAATCCTGTCTTCAGTTGTCCGAACCAGCGGGTTTGTCAGTGTATTGGTGATCTATCGAAGCGAATGATTTTCGCTGTAACCATTGTTTAGAGTCTGCTTTGGTGAGCAAGGTTCATGGCGCAGCGGCATCGAACGGCGGTGCCGTCGTTTTTTGGATGTAAGGCGTGCGCTGCTTACGCAGCGAGGCGGCTGCTGGATTCAGGAATCGCGAAGGTCGAGCGTGTGCGGGTAGCCGGGGCAGGCGTGGTGTTTAGCACAGACTGTTCGCCTTGATGAGTGTTCATCTGTAAGGTTCTGTGACTAGCAATCAGCCGGTCGGCCAAAAAAGGCTATTCATGCCAATGAAAGCTGGCGCCGTTTGCGCTGACTCGACCGATGGAAGGCAGCGAAAAATGGCTGCCGAGCACGACACAGCCTGACTCTGACACTCGCTCCAGTAACTGTATACGTGATGTAACGGCCATCTCTGGATCCGCGTCGAACTTGAAATGCCAGTCCGGGTGCCAGCACTGAGCGGCAGAATGTAATGCGTCACCCGTTATTACCGCCTCGTCGTGGCCGCTCTTAACCATCACTGACACGTGTCCTGGTGTGTGGCCGGGTGTGGGTATCAGTGATACGTGATCACCCAGCTTGTGACCGGCCTGTACCAGTTCAGTCTGTCCGGCCTCGACAACCGGGAGTACGCTCTCGTGGTACATATCGGTGGCCTTATCGCGTTGAAACGCTTCATCGGCAGTGGGCATCAGGTAGCGCGCATTCGGGAACGTTGGCACCCAGCGTCCATCGACCCGTTGCGTATTCCAGCCCACATGGTCGGTGTGCAAATGCGTGCAAAGTACGTAGTCGATATCGCCAAAGTTCACGCCAGCCGCAACCAGTGATGATACGAATTGGGTATCTGAACGCTGGTGCCATGCCGGGTTGCCCGGGATGGTTTTATCGTTGCCAACACAGCTATCGACCAGAATATTATGTGTGGGCGTTTTCAGAAGAAAGCCCTGGATCGGCAGAATCAGTTTCCCCGATCGCCGGCACACGCTGCCTGGCGCATGTGATTCGATGATCGCGGCAACGTCTGGTCCTGCTGTCGGATACAGTTGCTCGGGTAGCAAAAATGGACCATGCATGTCCAGAATTCTCCAAACCTCAACGTCGCCGATCTTGCATAACATGGTTCAGTTTCCTATTACGCTTTCTTGGTGAATTTCGCGGTAATTTTCATCCCGCCTACACCGGGTACCTTGCAATCTATTTCATGATCTTTTGCGTCGGTATCAATGCGGCCACACTTGATTTTCGTACCTACCTTTACAACCGTAGAGGAGCCTTTTACTTTCAGGTCTTTGATCACCGTGACCATGTCGCCATCACGCAAAGCGTTGCCATTGGCGTCGAGCACTTGCTTTACCGCCTCTGCTTCACCGGCGACTGGGGCGACTGGCCATTCATGTGCACACTCTGGACATACGTAGTGGTCGGCATCGGTGTAGGTATACTCGCCGGAACATTCCGGGCACCTGGGTTCGGTCATCGTGACTCTTCTGCAACACAGTGACGGTAGCACCCCGTGACAGCCTGAATCGAGCCGCCTTGCGGGACTGAGCGGTTACTCTACTACATTCAAGGCAAACGCAGTTGAACGGGCTGAATCTTCCAGCCCGGCAAATCGTCCGGTTTTACCAAAGTGGCCCGATGTCATATTGGTCTTCAGGAGCAGAACATGGTTGTCGGTTTTCATCGTACGCAGTCTGGCGACCCATTTTGCCGGCTCCCAGTAGGTAACTCGCGGATCCGACACGCCCGCAGTGACGAGAATCGGCGGATAGTCGGTTTTTGCAAGATTGTCGTAAGGCGAGTAGGCGCGAATATCTTCAAAGGCCTGTTTGCTTTCTATTGGATTGCCCCACTGAGACCATTCTCCCGGTGTCAGCGGCAGGCTGTCGTCCAGTATGGTGTTGAGCACATCGACAAACGGCACATCGGCGATGGCACCGCCCAGAATTTCCGGCCTCATGTTTAACACCGCGCCCACCAGCAGGCCCCCCGCAGAGCCTCCGTGAATAACGATTTTTCCTGTAGTCGTATAGTGCTGCTCGATCAATCTTTCCGCGCAGGCAATGAAGTCATGAAAGGTATTGGTCTTATTGCCAAACTTGGCGCTTTCATACCAGGCTCTGCCTTTTTCCTGGCCTCCCCTGACATGTGCAATCGCATACACGAATCCGCGATCGACCAGTGACAAGCGGTTGCTGGAAAAATATGCCGGAATTGACGCACCATAGGATCCATAGCCATAGAGCAGGCAAGGCGCTGTGCCATCGATCAGGGTGTTGCGATGGTGCAGCAGCGTGACCGGTACGAACTCACCGTCGTGAGAGGTGGCGCTGATGCGCCGGGTGACATAGTCTGACGGGTCATGGCCTGACGGAATTTGCTGTTCTTTTAGCAAGGTGCGAACGCCGGTGGGCATTTCATACTGGACGGTTTGCGCAGGGGTAGTGGGTGATGAGTATTCGAACCGGAAGTTGTTAGCCTTATATTCAAGGCCGGTGTCGAGACCCAGTGAATACGCTTCCTCGTCGAACGCAATGGTTTTGGTGTCGCCATGCTTGTCCATAAAGCGAATTCGGGGCAGGGCATTTTCACTTTCCAGCCAAATCAGCCAGTCCTGAAAAACCTCTACTGCGTGAATCATTCGGCCTGATTGACAGGCGATGAGATCCTGCCAGTGCTGGCGGGCCGGATTGGCGATCGGTGCCTTCACCACCTTGAAGTCGTGAGCGCTGTCGGCGTTGGTTAAAATGATGAAATAGTCGCCCTGGTGATCGACGCTGTACTCAAGCCGGTCAGTGCGCTGTTCAATCAGCGCGGGGTCTTGTTCCGGGTTGTCGGCGGGGATATACCAGACTTCGTCCTGATCATTCATGCCAGTCGTAATAAACACGTAGTCACCGGACATACTGGTTTCCGCACCGCAAGAGAAACGGGTGTCGTGCTCCTCGAATACGAGTACATCATCTGCCGGATCGCTGCCGACGGTGTGACGGAAAATTCGGTTGGCGCGGTGATTTTCGTCTACCCGGGCATAGAAAAGCGTTGTGCCGTTCGCCCATGCCAGCGTTTCCACATCGTCGATGGTGTAGCTGCTGTCCTTGCCGGTTTGCAGATCGCGCAGGTGTACCTGAAAGTACTCAGCGCCACTGGTGTCACGGCTCCAGGCAAGCATATTGTGATCCGGGCTGTGCTCGATTAAATCGTGATCAAAGTAGTCGTGCTGTTCGGCTTCGATATTGATGTCGAGCAACACTTGCTCATGGTGATCGGTGTCGTCTGCCGGTATGCGGAAATACACCGGGTGTTCGCTGCCTTCGTTGTATCGATAAGAATACAGATAGGGTCCATGACGATCCGGTATCGCCTCGTCTCGTTCCTGAATTCTGGCCCGCATCTCGGCGACCAGTTCCCGCTGCAGTGACTCTGTGCCAGCCATCGCTTGTTGGTAGTAATCGTTTTCAGCTTCCAGATAAGCTTTTATATCACCGGGCAACAGTGCAGGGTCACGCATGGCCTGTTGCCAGTTGTCAGCGCGCAGCCATGCATAGTTATCCGTCCAGGATTCGCCGTGGGCCGAGCATGTGGCCGGCCTTTTTTTGGCAAATGGTGGTGCAGCGGTGGGGATTTTGATCGGCATGGGCAAGTCGGGTTGGGGAGCAGGCTCTGATTATGTCACGGTCGGGTTCACGACGTGGCTTAAAGGGGGCTGGTGTATCTATTGCTGATAGGGCTTATTCGATGAAAATTTGTTAACACTGCTTCACTCCGCCCTTAGATTCCTCGTAGCCAATACATCCCCGATATCCCAAAGATTTCTAAGGTTGGCAAAATCCTGCAAGCTGTCGCGCTCCTCTTGACTGAGTGGTCGCCTGCTTTCATAACCTTCGATCATTGATGCTCGTTGTGCCTCAGGTAAGCCATAAGAGATCGCGAGATCATAAGCGCGCCAACCATACGCACAGTGATCAAGATCAAAGAGGGTCAGGTCGTTGCCGCGAAAGTGAATGTTCCCCAGGTGCATATCGGCATGAATGATGCCGAACTTGTCACCCCCGGTTCCGATGCGGTTGATCCGGTCTATGTAAGGTTCTATTGGCTGCAGCTTCTGCGCTATCCGCCTGCCATGTTTTATCTTGTCACCGGGTTCGCAGCACTTTTCTCCTTCTGATATCAGTCTTAATGGCTCGTTTATCAAATATTTTAAATCGAGTTTATAGCGCGAAAAATTTGACTCAAACGAATTTGCGGCCAGATGTAAGTTCGCCATGACTATCCCCGTCTGGTAGCTCTGTTCAATTGTCACAGAGCCTCTGCTGAGCGGGATGCCATCGGCATAGTGAAACAAAGCATATGTCCTGTGGCCGTGCCTTGTTTTCACCGTGCCCGATAGTTCGTCATCTGCGGTCCGTGCTACGGTGGCTACCGGCACATCGTGTTGGTGCAGATGCTCGACAAGATCCAGTTCGAATTGATAGGCATCATCTGACTCAACGTAGTATTTTCCGTTCAAATACAGTCGAAAGATGTATTTGTCGCGACCGCTCTCTACCAGATACGTGTCGTTGAATCCACGCCTGATGAACATGCAATAGGCAATGTCACTGAGGTTGTAGTGCTCGTTAATCACTTTCAGAGCTTCATCTGAAGTCAGTAGTGTGTTCATAGTGAGGCAGGGGCCTGGCTGAGGTCGTGAACGAGGGCAGAGTCATATGGAGGAGCGGCCGAGGGAGTGGCTGTGCCCCCTGGCTTTGAGGTATTTGGGTTCTAAATTGGCAGTTTTCTATTCTGAGACTATTTCCCGAGCTTTAAGGGCCTTGTATGATTCGCTTAAGTCGATACAAAATTGAGTGGCACATTGTACTCGAAAATCGCCGATTTCCCCTTCATGGTTCTTTGTTCACTGGATTTTTCCCACTGTGCGGTTCATTTCGGGAGCTGAGACTGATGTGCACACGTTGTATAGCCCGTCGATAGCGTCATCCGGTTCTGGTAATTGGCCGTTATTTGTGATAGTGCTTTATACGACGTCTACAGTGGCAGTAACGCTGACCCTGGGGCAACTTAAACAAAGGGATTGGTTTTCGTGCAAGACACTCGCCGATATGATCTGGACTGGCTCCGGGTGGGGCTTTTTCTACTCCTGATTTTCTACCATATCGGTATGTTTTACGTGCCGTGGCAATGGCATGTAAAAAGTCTACACGCACCGGTAGAGTGGCTGGAGCTTCCGATGCGAATTTTGAATCCCTGGCGGATACCGGCACTTTTTATTATCTCGGGTATTGCCCTGCGATTTGCACTCGACAAGGCAAGCAGTCACGGCGCGTTTATGTGGCGCCGCTTTGTGCGCCTGATTTTACCCGTTCTTTTTGGCATGGCGGTTGTTTGTGCGCCTCAGCCCTACTTTGAGCAACGAGCCGCGGGTGTAGATACTGGCAACCTTCTGGAATTTTATATTGGCTATCTCAAGCCACCCTGGTTGTCTCCGGAACAGTGGCCGACGATAACCCCTACCTGGAACCACCTGTGGTACCTGGTGTACGTACTGCTTCTCTCACTCGTTATTATCGGTTTGAATCTCGTTTCCAGAGGAGGGCTTGCGCGACTGCTGACCGGACTGGTCAATCGTTGTGCGCGGCGGCCTGTGGTGTTTCTGCTGCTGCCGATGATGGTCAGCTTTTTCATTCTATGGATATTTAAACACAGTGTCGGTGCTGTACAGATGGTTTGGGGGGATTGGCATCGACTGGCAAGCTCACTGTGGCTGATGCTGTTCGGATTTGCCATCGCGAAGGAGGCGGATACATGGAAAGTGCTCTGGCGATCAAGGTGGGTGATGTTTTTACTTGCAGTTATCCTCGGTGCCATTCTCGTCATGGCCAGCCTGAACTGGTTCTGGGTGGGTTCGGGCTATGAACCGCACTACTACATCACCCGTAGCTTCTACAGTTGGGCGGTGATGTTGGCGCTGCTTGGGTTTGTTCAGATGGCAGGGCGTGGTTCGGATCGACTCCGAAACTACCTGACCTACGCGGTATTCCCCTACTACGTGCTGCATCAAACCGTGATCATTGTGACGGGTGTCTGGCTGGGGCAGTTTCAATTGAGCTTTGCTGCAGAGGCTGCCAGTCTGATAGCTCTTACGATACTGGTCACTGCGCTGATTCACCACTTCGTTGTACTTAGAATGGGTCGCGCGTCGGTGCTGCTTGGCGGTCGTTAGACGTGGCGAGTCGACAGCAGCTATGCCTGAATTTTGTTTCTGCTGCGCAAGAGTCGGCCACTACTGGTGCAAACTGGCAAGCTCTGCGACGGTGACGGGTTTTATCGGTGGGCGTATTCGGTAAGCGCCTACCTCGTCATGCGGCAGTGCGTTCTCGCGAGCGAGCAGTTCGGTGACGGTCAGGCCACAATAGCGCCCCTGACACGGGCCCATTCCGCAACGGCTGAAAGCTTTGGTTTGATTGGGTCCGGTACAGCCTTTGGCTGTCTGCGCGCGAATGGCACCTGCAGTTACCTCTTCACAGCGGCAGATAATCGTATCGTTGTCTGGACTCAGCACTTGTGGTGATGGCGGGTATAGTGTGTCGAGAAACGGACGCGCTCGCCGCTCGCGATTGAGTTCATTCAGCGCAGCCGCCTGTAACGTTTGACACTCGATATTTTCGATTACACCGAGTTGCTGTAGCGCGTTGAGTGCGCACAATGTACCGTGATGTTCCGCCGCCAGTGCGCCGCTGATGCCGGCACCGTCGCCGGCTATCTGAAAAATCGGGTTGTCGGTTTTCCCGGCAGGGTCGATGTTCGGCACGAAACAGTGTTGACGGGGATGCCATTGGTGAGACAGTCTCAGCGATCGACTGATCTGTGTGTTCGGCACGACACCCTGATGCAGTAACACGCTATCGCAATGGATCTGGTGTTGCTTGCCAGATGACTCGAATTGTATGCCGGCAACTGTGTGGTCGCCGAGGATTTCGATGCGCTCGGCGGCGTGGTAGCGGCGTATGCCTGCGCGTCGAATTTCTGCCAGCAGACCCAGCCCCTTTAGCAGCAATGGCCAGTTGCCCAGCGTGGCTGGCAGATGGCGAGCAGCGTGCCTGTAGCTGCTGCGTCGCTGTGTTTCAATTATCGCCACTGGCGGTGCGCCGGCTCGAACCAGTTGAGCGGCGAGCAGGTAGAGCAACGGGCCTGCGCCGGCCAGTACGGTGTTGGCCGGTACCAGTCCGCTGGACTTGAGCAGAATTTGCGCAGCGCCTGCGCTCATTACACCGGGCAGAGTCCAGCCCGGTAGCGGAACCGGGCGTTCCAGTGCGCCGGTGGCAATAATGATCTGTTTTCCTGTCAGGCCTGTGGCACTGGCGCCGACTGAATAGCAAATCTGTCCATCGTCATCGACGCGCCATACTTTTGCATTGGGACGATAGCTGATCTGTGGCTTATCGAGTTTTTCGGTCAGTGTGCGCCCGTGCAGATAGTCTGCGCCAAGAATTTTGTCTCGCCGCATGGTTGACTGGTTGATGTTGCGATAGATCTGGCCGCCGGGCGAGGGTTGTTCATCGAGTAACACGACGCCCACGCCATGGTTGGCGGCGGTGATCGCTGCCGCCATGCCAGCCGGACCCGCACCGATGATGACAAGCGGGGAGGTTTCGGTTGCACTCATTCAGGTGCCGCCGCAAGTGCGGGGCGTTGTACCTGCATGCCATCCATTGCGCAAGTCATGCACGCCTGAACGGCGATACCGTCGATCTCGACCAGGCAGTCATAGCAGCTGCCCATCATACAGAATGGTGCGCGGGCGCTGCCGCTGACGGGCGTGTTGCGGGAGTGGGTGATGCCAGCGGCCAGCAGGGCGGCGGCAATGGTATCGCCGGTGACGGCTGTAATGGCTTCGCCATCGAAGGTGAAGGATATCTGATTGGCCGCGTCGGGCTCAATTCGGATGAGTTTCAAAGCGATCCTCGCTAAAGCATTCAAGGTCGGGGGCGTCGCTGTGGCCGACAATCCACAAAGGCAAAAATTTCGCATGGGCGGCGGCCAGCGTAATGCCGCTGTGGCAGGTGACAAAAAAGGCGCCAGGGTGAGTTTTTGAGTGTTGATAGATCGGCAAACCGTCCGGCGACATGATACGTAATGCCGCCCAGCTTCTAACAATGTTGACGTTGCCCAGAGCCGGAAACAGTTGTTGTGCCTCGGCGGCGAGTTGTGCGGTGATCGCGAGGCTGTCGCGATCGTCTGTGCCAACTTCCTCTGCCGATGCACCGATTTGCACGCCGCCTTCATCTACCTGACGGATCACATCGGAAGGGCGGCGCATCAGCGGGGCGGTTTTCTCTGTGATCAGTACCTGCCCGCGTTGGGGACGCACCGGCGCCTTGAAGCCCAGTGACGGGCCGAGTGTTCGATTGCCGATGCCCGAGCACAGCACAACGTGTTGTGCCCGTGCCAGTTCATGTTTGCCGCTGAAGAGCGCGTACTGTGAATCGTTCCTTACGATTTTGTCGATCGTGATTGAATTGAAAATCTGCCCGCCCTGTTGCCTGACAAGCGTTGCCAGGCTGCGCAGCAAGGCCAGCGGGTTCACATGGCCGTCCTGGTGGTGCAGAGTGGCGCCGGCGACGTTCGGGCCTATGTTGGGTTCTTCATGGCGCAGGGCATTGTGGCCCAGTACTTCAAAGGGATAGTCATCGCCGGTCTGCGCCGCCAGTCCGCGATACTGTTCGGCCACGTCGGCCAGTTCATCTTCGTTCAGGCAATAGCGAAAACCACCCTCTTGCTGCAGATTCAGGCGAGTACTGCATTGTTGTTCTATTTCGTCGGCAAAGTCGCGCCAGGCGGCAGCAGAACGGCGCGTCCATAGCGAGTAGGCGGGCAGGTTCAGCCCCTTGCCCTGTACCCAGATCAATCCGAAATTACCGCGCGATGCGCGTATACCGTTGTCGCCCTCATCGTATACGGCCACGCGCTTGCCCAGTGCCAGCAGGCCGTGTGCGACCGACAGGCCGACGATACCGCCGCCGATGATTGCGTATTCAGGTTCCATCGGGCGATTCTACCACTGTGCAACAGATCGGCGGCGTGGCAGTATGGTTTACGGGATGTTGAAGCGCGATCGTTGGCCTGCATTGAAGATCAGGTCGCCGAGCACGTTTGACTTTGGTACCGGTCCCCAGGCTCGACTGTCGTTGGAGTTGTGGCGATTGTCGCCCATCACAAAGTAGGTGTCCGCCGGTACGATTAATCGCTTTGGCTGTCTGTTTTCGTTGAGGTGGAGCCACTTTATTTGATAACAGACAGAATCAAGGCACTCTCGTCTAGTGAGCTGGTCTTCACTGACCGCTTCCGTCGTGATTGTTGTGCCGTTTATTGTCAGTGTGTGGTCGGAGTATTCGATGGTGTCGCCGTCTGTCGCGATGATCCGTTTAACATAAGTGAATTTACGATTCGGCGGGTACTGAAAGGCAATGATGTCCCCCGGTTGGTAGCTGCCGCCCAGTGAAAGGTTCAGTACTTCTACCCCCATAAGACCGTAGTGACCGCTGTGTATTTTGCTGGTAAATAAAGATATCGCCACGTTCGATAGTGGGCGACATCGAGCCGCTGGGTGCGTGGTAGCTATCGAATAGAAATACTCTGGCCATGAATACTAATGGTAGAAAAAATTCGGCAATCACGGCGAACTCTCCAATTGCTATCGCTGAGCGACAGGTGATTGGAAGGCATGTTACACGGTATTGTTAAAGGAGGAAAATCTGGACAGAGGCCATACTTTTAGTGACTGGTTGTTCTTTTTCCGGGAACGCCAGCGGACCAGGATTTTTCCGCTGCGTCTACCCGTCCCTGTGCGATGTCGTCTGGCTACAGCGGTGCACCACCCCAGAGTTTTGAATAGGCTTCGCAATGAATGATGATGGATTGAAACTGCGAGAGATCGACTCCAGCTGGCAATTGATATTGCTGACCGCCAGATGCCGAGGCCAGCGGTGATACGAGTATGGCGTTGCGGGTGGCGTTGTTGCCGTTGAGTTGTGACAGCGGGGCGGTGGAGAGGAAGATTTTTAGATCCGGCGCGCTTTTGGTTTTGAAGTCGTTGCTGATCGTCAGGATGTTGCCGGTAATTGACCAACTGCCGTTTATGCGGGATGATTTCTTGCTCCAGGTGCCGGCGTGATCAGCGTTGGCCCACGCGGTGTGCGTGGTGAAAGACAGCGCCGTTAGCACCAGTGTGAACAATAGCGTGAGTCTGGCGATCAGTGATTTCATGTTGTTTTTCGTTCCTTGTGGTCTTACTGCGTTCGAGTCTGATTGTGGTTGAGAGTTCCCATTGAATGTCTTTGACCGGGTTCGAGTTATCGTAATTTCGTTGTGCTTGCTGATGAAAGAACGGCTCACTCGGTCGCCGCTTGCTGTTTCTCAACAAATGCACCTGTGGCATCCGCTATTCGTTGAGAGTCTGGCCTATGAGTGACTACACAGCATTTTTCTGTGAAGAAAATATCTGGCGATTGGCCAGTCGCATGGCGGACGTGGATGCATGCTTTGTATTACTGTTTTTCAACTCGTACGGGCATGTCGCACTTTGCCAGCAGAGTGCGTTTGGTGATGAAGGCATCGGCCTCTGGGACTATCATGTGGTGTTGCTCGATACCGCTGAAGGCTTGATCCATGATTTCGATACGCGGCTCGATAAGCCCTCGCCCGCACAACGGTATTTGCGCAGTACATTTCCTGATCAGCAAAGCCTCCCACTGCAATATCGAGCCATAGTGCGGTGCGTGCCGGCGCGCGAGTATCTGCAGCGGTTTAGTTCAGATCGAAGTCACATGCTCGATGAGTATGGGGTGGCGCGAGCGACGTTTCCGGAGTGGCCGTTGATAGCGTCCGGGAATCGGATTACCTTGCAGCAGTATATTGGCGAGCAAGTGATTGCTGATAGTGAGAGTGTGGTGATGGCGATTGATTGCTTTGATTCGGAACGTCCGCTGGGTGGGTGAGTAGGGTGTTTTCTCGCTGAC
>CAZYDV010000074.1:16093-20655 GCA_964646405.1 uncultured Granulosicoccaceae bacterium
TTCTCGCTGACGCGTCGGGTTGTCTGTTGTTCTCGCTGACGCGTCGGGCTTCCTTGCTGTGTGTCGGGTTATCTGGCAGGTGGTTAGCGTATTTCGGATCGATAGCTGAATCGATCGGCGCGTCCGCGGGTGATGCGAAATTCTATTGGCCGGTTGTTGCTCGTGTAGGTCAGGCGCTGCAACACGACGACTGCCGCGCCTGTTGCTATCGACAGCGCTGCTGCGGTGTCGTTGTCGGCGGATTCTGCGGTCAGTGTCTCTTCTGCACGAATGACCGGCACACCAAACTGATCGACAATCACGGCGTAGAGCAGGTCGGGTATGTGCACGGCTTCGTCTTCCAGACCGGCCAGCAGGGTGCCGTCCCACCAGCTTTTTTCCAGCAGCACCGGATCGGTATCGACGAAACCGGTTCGCTCCAGATAGATCAACCTTGAGCCACCGGGCAGGCCCAGGCGTTTACAGATAGTCGCAGGCCCCCGGCTGATGCGACGAATGGCGGTCTCTTTGTGGATGCGGGTGTCGTCACCGCGCTGGTCGCCGTAGCTGAAAAAGCGAAACAGGCTGTTGTTGAAATCGATCCGCGAGACGTAGGTGCCTTTGCCCTGATGGCGGTACAGCAGTTTCTCCGCGACCAAGTTGTCGAGTGCTTTTTTCACCGTGCCCTGGCTGACGTCGAGCTGTTTGGCCAACTGGGGCTCTGAGGGCAACAGGTCGCCGGCGCGCAGCTCGCCGGCCTGGATTTGCTGGCGAATATGTTGTTCTACACTTTTGTACAGGGGCGTGTGCATGGTTGCCGGCGTTAAACAGGACAGGAGTTTGTTGAGTTCCGGCCGCTACTGCTCGCTGCCTGCCGGGATATTCAGTTAACTCATATATATGAGTTACTTGACGTAGTAGAGTGAGAAGCATAGCATCCCGGCACCGCGTAGGCGAACGAATGAGGAAACACCATGGCCAAACCTGCAGCAGCAATCGAGAACGACCAGGAAGCGACGATCGTCGACGGACTGATTCAGCGTGGACGCGACGCAATGGCGAAGATCGCCGATGCCGATCAGGCGCGAATTGATGAGTGTGTGACGGCGCTGGCGTGGTCGCTGTACAAGCCCGATGTGGCTGAACGACTGGCCAAACTGGCGGTGGAAGACACCGGCATTGGCAATGTCCGGGACAAGATCACCAAGAATCAGCGCAAGACCTTCGGCACTTTGCGCGACCTGATGCGCGCCAAAACGGTTGGCGTGATTGAGGACGATCCGGCGCGAGGCCTGGTGCGTATTGCAAAACCGGTTGGGGTAGTGGCGGCGATCACGCCTTCGACCAACCCGGCGGCCACGCCGGTTAACAAGGCGATGATGGCGGTAAAGGGCGCCAATGCCATCGTGATTGCATCGTCACCTGCCGGCTGGGCCACCACCAGCGCCACGGTCGATTTGATGCGTGCGGAGCTTACAAAAATTGGTGCGCCGGCAGATCTTGTGCAAATTTTGCCGATGCCGGTCACCCGCAGCATGACACGTTTGCTGCTGGAACGATCCGATCTGGTTGCCGCGACCGGCTCCCAGAACAACGTTCGCTCGGCCTACTCCAGCGGCACACCTGCACTGGGCGTGGGGGCGGGCAATGTACCGGTGATCATCGACAGCAGCGCAGACCTTGACGATGCGGCGACGAAAATCTGCGCGTCGAAGTGTTTTGACAACGCCACGTCTTGCTCATCGGAAAATTCGCTGGTGATCGTCGACGACGTTTACGAGGAGGCAATCGCCGCGCTGCAAAAGGCCGGCGCCTATCGCTGTGACAATGCACAGAAAGATCACATCCAGAGCCAGCTCTGGCTCGATGGCAAGCTGAATCGCAAGTTGATCGCGCAGGATGCAGACATCTTTGCCGCGCGTCTGGGCTTTCCGGAAGATGCCGGAAAATCGCGCTACTTCATTGTTGAAGAGCCATCGCTCGATCCCGAATCGCCGTTTGCCGACGAAAAGCTCGCGCTGGTATTAACCGTGTATCGCGCCAGCGACTTTAACCACGCGATGGATCTGGTCGACGGCATATTGAATGTTCAGGGCCGCGGCCACTCCTGCGGTGTGCACACTCAAAATGACGATCATGCGCAACAACTGGCCGAGCGCATGGATGTGGTGCGCGTGCTGGTTAATCAGGCCCACACGTTTGGCAATGGCGGCAGTTTTGATAACGCGCTGAATTTCACCCTCAGCATGGGGTGCGGCACGTGGGGTGGCAACAGTTTTTCAGACAATCTCAACTACAGCCACTTCATTAACATCACCCATCTGGTTCGCACGATCAAAGAGGACAAACCTTCCGAAGAAGCGTTGTTTGGCGCGCACTGGGCGAAGTACGGACAATAATCGATGAACTTTGAAGAACATGCCGCAAAGCCTCTGCTGGCCGCTGCCGGAATTGCAATACCAGCCAGTGAGCTGGTATCCAGCGCCGATGATGCGGCTGCCAGTGCCGGGCGCATTGGCCCTTGCGTCATCAAGGCACAGGTGCCGATTGGCAAACGTGGCAAGGCCGGCGGCATCAAGCTCGCCGCCAACGCCGATGAGGCGCGCGAACACGCCCAGGTGATTCTGGGTATGTCGATCAGTGGTTTTCGCGTCGATCAGGTAATGGTTGAGGCGCAGTCTGCGATTGAACGCGAATTTTACGCCTCCGTTTTGAATGACTCGGACAGCAAGGGGCCGCTGGTGATGTTTTCCACCGAAGGAGGTATGGATATCGAAGAAGTGGCGGCGGCCACACCTGACAAAATCCAGACCTGCACGGTTGATATTCGCAAGGGCTTTGATCTGGCCGCGGCCAACGCCCTGCTGGCGCCCGCGGCACTGGGTGAGGTATCCGGCCAGGTCGCCGACGTACTGGTGAATCTGTATCAGGCCTACCTCGACAACGATGCAGAGATGCTGGAGATCAATCCGTTGATCGTGACCGCCGGTGGTGAGGTGATGGCGCTCGATTGCAAATTTGTACTCGATGATTCGGCGATCAAGCGCCGCGATGAGCTGGCCGCCAAAGGTGCGCCGGAACAGATGACGGCACTCGAGCAGCGTGGTCACGACGCCGGGATTAAATACATCGAGCTCGACGGCAACGTCGGGGTGCTGGCCAATGGGGCCGGATTGACTATGACGACTATGGATGTGGTGCGCCATCACGGCGGGGCGCCTGCCAACTTTTGCGAGATCGGTGGCGAGGCCTACACCAAGGCCAAAACGGCGCTTGAAATGGTGCTCGACAAACCGGGTATCAGCTCACTGGTGGTGAACTTCTGTGGCGCATTTGCACGCTGTGATGTGATGATGGAGGGGCTGCTGAACGCCTGGACAGAATTGCAACCAGACATACCGGTATTTTTCTCGATCGCCGGCACCGGCGATGAAGAGGCGATCCGAATGCTGAAGGAATCGCTCAACATGGATCCGCTGCCCGATATGAGCGCCGCCTGCAAAGCGGCGGTCGATGCTGCTAACGGAGCAACGGCATGATTATCCCGCGCAAAGAAACCCGCATTCTGGTGCAGGGCATTACCGGCAAGCAGGGCACCTTCTGGACCGAGCGCATGCAGGAATACGGCGCCACGGTGGTTGGCGGGGTCAATCCAAAAAAGGCGGGTACCAAACACTGCGGTGTGCCGGTTTACGGCAGTGCGGTCGATGCGGCTGGCGACGGCTTTGATGCCTCGCTGCTGTTCATTCCGCCGCTGGGTGTCAAGGCCGCCGCACTCGATGCGATCAAGGCCGGGGCAAAAATGATTCTTTGCCTGACCGAGCACGTGCCGGTGCAGGATGTCATGTATTTTATGGCAGCCGCCAAAGAGTCAGGCACTCGCGTGCTGGGGCCGAATACCGCTGGCGGCGTGACCGTTGGTGAGACTTTCATGGGCTTCATGCCGGCCTTTAATCAGCGCATCTTCAAATCCGGCAGCATCGGCGTGCTGTCGCGATCGGGCAGCCTCGGCACGTTGATGTGTCAGAACATCGTGTCGGCCGGATTTGGCCAGACAGCGTTCGTCGGTATCGGCGGCGATCCGGTCATCGGTACGACCACGCGCGATGCGCTGCAGGCGCTGGATGAATTTCCTGGTACCGAAGCCGTGGTGATGGTGGGCGAGATCGGTGGCGTCATGGAAGAGGAGGCCGCCGAGTATGCCCGTACCATGAGCAAGCCGATGTTCGCGTTTATCGCCGGTGGTTCGGCACCCAAAGGCAAGAAGATGGGTCATGCCGGTGCAATTGTGATGGGTGATCGCGGCACCTGGGATTCCAAGGCGCGTGCGCTTGCCGATGCCGGTGTGAATGTGTTGGCAACTCCGGTACACATCGGCGATGCGCTGCGCGAGCAGATAGGGTCATCCAGGCCGTCATAACGGCCTGGACGAAAGCTCGATGGGCGACCTGAAACAGGAATTTACCGTTTTTGGCAAACTCCAGGTCGCTTTTCGGGTCTTATCCTCAAGGCAGACTTCAGTCTGTAGAGCACACGACACGTTTTTCCCTCATACGCCCTGAGAATCGCGTTGCCGTTTGAAA
>CAZYDV010000075.1:0-20592 GCA_964646405.1 uncultured Granulosicoccaceae bacterium
ATCGAAGCCACCTGCCGGTGTCAGGGAATTGCCGGTACCAAGAACCAGATAATAACTCGAGTCACCACCTGAAGTTCCTGCAGCGCGAACGGCGGCCCTGGTTGCGTCTTGTGATGAATCCCCGCTAACGAGTTGCTCGCAAGCTTTCACCACGCCGTTGTAGAGCTTTTCCATTGTCTCCCTATTCTGAGCATTCTGCGCTTGCTCAGCTTGAGCGGCTGCGGCGGCTTTTACCGCCTCGTTGGCCATTTCAATCTTGGCCCTCTCTTCAGGGGATGCGTTCTCGGGGGCCGGAATTTCTACGATGGCTCCCTGACTTTGGACAATATCACTCATTGGAACATCTTCGAATATCTCCGCTACCAGCTTGCCGATAACGTCTTCAACATCTTTTTGTCCATGATTTTTTTTAATACTAGGGTCGACCTTGTTAACCAGTGCTGTGCTAATCGCAGTCTGATTGCGTTGCGTTATGTCTGTGTTTAATTCTTCAACTACTGATCTGTCGATGCACACCATTGCGTGACTCAGTGAGCAACTAAGGCTCAGAACTAAACCAGCTCCAAGGCGAATAGCGTTTACTTTCCTCATTTGACTTCCTTTGTTACGACTACAAATTTTTGGTAATGCAATAATGCTGTTTCAGTCAGGAAGCTAGCGAGTTGAATCGATCTTGTCAAATTGTTGTTTTAGAACCGTCTAATAGATCAATAATTAATCTGAAGTGAATGTGTAGTCCAAATGGGTGATGAGTTTGTTCTTGTATAAATGACGAGTTGCGTGCAATAGATTTGATTGACGAACCTTTTCGCTGCGCGTCATGGTCTATTTGTATGTCTTCTCAAATGCCAGCTGATTCAACTGCCTTCCTGTATACCACCATGCAAGCACTGAACTAAGTACAACAACACTGACAATAGTGATAAACAACGCAACCATCGGATAACCCATTTGGACTATGAGAACGTAATTAATCGTCGCCGGAACCACCAGTTGTCGGGCAATACCCAGCACCATCGGAAACAGCGGCTGTTTGATTGCCTGCAGTGTTGCAACGCTGATGAATAAAATCACGTACGCGTAAAACGCTATGGCATCGATTCGCAGATAAGTGGCACCGGTGTCGATGATCACTTCGCTGTCCGAGAAAAAACTGACCAGCAACGGCGACAGGAAAACCATAACCGGTATGCTGCATATGGCCATCGCAACGCCGATGACCAGACCCTTTCGATAGGCTTCACGAAGGCGATCGTACTGGCCGACGCCGAAATTCTGCCCAACGATGGCCATCACTGCCATGTTGAGTCCCAACGCGGGAAGTAATAACACCTGTTCCAGACGCAAACCGACGGCGTAGCCTGCCACGTGCTCACTGCCGAAACGGCCCACGAAAGAAACGGTGATAAAACCACCGAGAATGATCGTCAGCATATTGAAGCTGGCAGGGAACACCTGGCGCGACAGCTCGACCCAGCGCGCCATGTTAAAGGCTGGTTTACTGCGACTGTTTAACCGTTTGCGCAACACATAAAACAGATACACCGCCGACAGTGCTTTGATGATCACGGTCGCCAGCGCAAGACCTGTGACGCCGAGACCCAGACCGAATGTCAGCAGCGGGTTTAAAGCGAAGTTGGCAAAAAAGCCTACCGCCAGTGCATTGCGATTGGAGTGCGTGTCACCCATAGCCATCAAGGCACCCGCGGCGATCGACGACATCATAAAAGCGGCATTACCGATCAGGGTGACATTCAGATACTCCAGTGCCAGTGGCTCGACGTCGGGTTCGGCCCCGAGAAACTGCACCAGATCATAGGCTACCCACCAGCCGGCAGCCAGCACTGCTACCGACAGCACCACGGCGAGCCCGATCGCATTGTCGAGCCAGGCGCGTACCTCGTCATAGCGTTCGCGTCCGGCATCGGAGGCGATCATGGCGGTGGTGCCTGTCTGCATGCCCGCGCCGATGGCGACCAGAATCGCAAACACGCTGCCCGCGATCGACAGGCCGGCGAGCGCCTGATTCGATAGCATGCCGGCAAACCAGAAGTCAGTCAGGTTGTACAGCGTATTGAAGACCATCCCCATCGCCGCCGGAATTGACAGATTGATCAGGTGCCGGTAGATCGAACCCGACGTCAACGGTTGTTTTTCTGTCGCCATCGGCAATACCTTTTCGGAGCTTGTTTGCCGTAAAGGTGTGCAACAACGGCATGGGGTGGGTGGTCACCGCGGTGGCAATGGCGCCAGCCGGGGCGGCAATGATACGTGCTTTACCTACTGCAGATACAGGCAATTGTCGCAACATGAGGACGCTGCAAGTTGCAACCGTGGCAGTTGCTCCAGCCGCTACACTGCGCGCGAATGAAACACCAAAAAGTACGCCGCATCGGAGGCGACCGGGCCTGCTGTGATTAAGCGAGTATTAGTGCTGGCACTACTGCTGATCGCGGTGCTCGCAGTGGTTCGATGTCGGCTGGTGCCCAATCACTACGACAGCCTGCAGGCGCAGGCGCCAGAGCAGCTGCGACAGGCGCAACCGCGCGAGGGACGGTCGGGCAATCAATCTGCGACAACGCTTGGCCTGGCGCTGGGCGGCGGCGGCGTGCGAGGCTTTGTTCATCTGGGGGTATTTAAGGCACTGGATGAGGCCAACATTCGCGCATCGGTGGTCGTCGGTTCGTCAGCCGGTGCGATCGCCGCAGCGTTGTATGCCAGTGGCCGCGACTACGCCGAGCTGGAGACGGCGGTGCGAGCTCTGTCAGAGTGGCAGGTGATTGATCCCGTGCTTAGCCGCGAGGGTGTCATCAACGGCCGCGCACTGGCGCGTTGGGTTAACGATTTCGTCGACCATGCTGCCATCGAAGCGCTGCCGGTTCGCACCGGAATCACTGTCACAGATTTGCAGCGTGGAGAGACATTGCTGATCACCGCCGGGAATACCGGTCAGGCGGTGCAGGCATCGAGCAGTATTCCGGGTGTATTCGTGCCAGTTCAGGCCAATGGCCAGACTTTCAGTGATGGTGGTGCACTGGCTCTGGTACCGGTGCAGTTCACTCGCTTGCTGGGTGCTGATACGGTACTCGCCGTCGACGTCTGGTGCGGCGCGGAGCAGCCCATTGAACACAATCTGATCAATACGCTATTGGCCGTGGTGCGGCTGCAAAGTTGTGACATCGCTCGCAGTGAGGCAGGCAGTGCCGATATTTTGATCAGTCCGGATTTTGAGCCGGGCAGTTTTCGCAACTTCGATTCCAAAGCAGCAGCCATCGCCGCAGGCTACGCGGCGACGCTCGAAGTCATTCCGCGCCTGCGCCAGCTACTGAGCAGACACGGGTCGATCGCAGACTAGTGGGTCAATTGACAAACAAGGTAACACTTTATCTTCGCTACAGCCGCCATTGCTGCGTTAGAAAAGCTCGACGTATGATCTGTACGCCTGCGCATTTCTGCCTTTCGCTGACGACTGTAGCTGTGAAAAGTTAGTCACCCTATTCATCAAGCGGCCCACTGGCAAACAGAGAAATCAATGAAAAAAATTTCACTTGTTATCGTGTTGCTGATGATAGCCATTGGCTGGGTTGCGTGGCAGCAATCCACGTCGTTCAAGACTGCCAATGCCATACAGATACAAGGCGCCCGCGTTTGCCTGACACAGCCGACGTTATCCGGCTGGGGCGACGAGGCGCCGGCGCGGTTTGCAGAGTTTGCGGTCGCCGAGGCCCTGCAGCGCTTCAATGAGCACACCGGTCAGTCGACCGATTCGCTGCGCGCGATCAGCCTGGAGCTCACACCACCATCCAGTGACGAACCATTGCAGCTCGAACTGGCCGGTGAGTCACTGCCATTGGCCGCACCGGCAGGGCAACGAGTCGGCGCAGTTTTCCCCGGGCATCGTTATCGCAGTCACAGCGTCGTTAACGCGATGCTGACGCGCGAGCAGTCTGCGCTTGATCTAACGGATACACGTGACTGGTCGCTTTGTGGTCGACCCTACGATGACCCGAGTGTCGAGTGGCGCGATGCGACTGCCAATCAACTGGACAACTATGCCGTCGGCCCCGGCGTCAATGTGATGGGGGGGGAATACGCCTGTGTTCAGGGGTGGGGCTTGCACCACCACACTGCGGCAGGCGTTACACACCAGGAATTGGCCAATATGCTCGATGCCTGGCGTGTGCGCACCGTACGCCTGCCAGTAAACGAGCACTGCTGGCTGGCTGATCTCGAGGGTTTTGATGATCTGAATCCCGCGTTCACCGGTATGGCCTATCGCGACTCGATGCGTTCGCTCATCAGTTTATTGACACTGGCACCTTATAACATGCGCGTGGTGCTCGATCTGCATTGGACCGGCAGCCGCGCGCAGGGGGCGCTGGAGTTAAAGCCCTTACCAGATCGCGAATTTGCCGAGCGATTCTGGCGCAGCGCGGCCACCACTTTCGCCGATAACGAATCGGTATTGTTCAATCTGTTCAATGAACCACATGTACCTCGTGGTGCGGCTGCAGGCTCGACCGCGTTTGCGGTAAGCGCCCCCGACACCCGCGCGAACCAGGCTGCCGCTGAGCTGCCCGAAGCACAACTGCAGGCTGCAGCATCACGCAACTGGTGGGCTCACTGGCGCGATGGGCACGAGCAGTATGCCGGTATGCAGACACTGATCGATGCGATTCGCGAGACCGGAGCCAGCAATCACATTGTTGTTGGTGGGCTCGACTTTTCCGGTGACCTGCGCGGCTGGGGCAGTTACGCGCCGGCCGATCCGCTGGGCAGGTTGTGGGCTGACAATCACGCCTATCCGGCCGGAGAGAAGTGTCGCACCCAGGCCTGCTGGCAGCGTACGCTGTTGCCGCTGGTGGCGCGCGGCTACGGGGTCATGTTTGGCGAGACGGGTAACTCTGTCGGTCAGTATCCACAAGGGTGTGCTGCGGATTTTGTCAAACGGGTTTATCGTTTTGCACGCGCACACAACATTCCGGCACTCGGCTGGACCTTCCTGCCAGGTGGCACAAGCGATAGCGACAGCAACCAGCCACGCGAGAACAGTTGCCAGATACCGTCGCTGATTACGCGCTGGCCGGGCGAGGGCGCCGATGACGGCGATCTGAGTGAAGGCGAGATTCGCGACAAGCGCAGCTTCGATCCGACCCCGGCCGACTGGTCGGACGATGCGACCTGGGCCGGCTGTGCTGCATTGGCGTATCTGTTCGATTTATCGCTGCGCGATGACGATCTGCCCGATACCGATCCGCAAACCGGTGGCGCCGGCAATTGTGGTGTGGCGCTTGGGCTGTCAATTCAGGGGCGATAAAACCGCGCTTGTGGTAGTTTTCGAAAGCCCAGACTCGTTTGGAAATTGCGTTGACGTCACTGCAGCCCATCACCGATCCCGCCAACTGGCGGGCCGATGACATCGCCAACGGCGAGGGCTGGCTGTTTACTTTGTCAGCCGCACAGATTGAAGATCTGCGGCAGATGGGACAACGCGCACTGGATCGGGTTGGCGGCGAGTGCCACAACCTGTTGCAGCTCTCGGTGGAAGACGTCGACCCTGCAGGTTTTGCCCCAACGCTTGAAGCCATACGTGCCACGATCACGGCCGGGGTCGGCTTCGCGCTGATGCGCGGTTTGCCAGCGTCATCAATGCCGCCCGCGTTGCTCGCTGCGATCTACTGGAGCATTGGTCTGCATCTGGGGCGTGCCCAGCCGAACAACCCGCAGGGTGACATGCTCGGCCACGTGACGGATTTGGGTAAAACCCAAAGTGATCCCAAAAGCCGCGGTTACCAGACGCGCGAGGCCATGGACTATCACTGTGATCAGTGTGACATCGTCGGCCTCTATTGCGTGAGACCCGCCAAATCCGGTGGCCTGTCGAAGCTTGCCAGTTCGGTGGCGATGTACAACACGTTGCTTGGGCGACATCCCGAACTTGCTCAAGCGCTCGCACAACCGCTGTACTGGACCAAGCACGGCGAGCACGCAGTGTCCGAACTTCCGTACTACACCAGCCCGGTGTTTAATTTCGACGGTGGGAAGATATCGACCTCGTTTGGCCCCAAACATATCTTGAAAGGCCACGATCTGCCCGAGACCCCCGCGCTCACCGATTTGCAGCGCACCGCGATCACCACCGCCGAGGACATCGCCGACGAACTTCACCTGTCAATGGAGTTGCAGGCGGGTGACATGCAGTTTGTCAACAACTACACCATCCTGCACACCCGCACGGCCTATGAAGACTATCCCGAATCATCGCACCGCCGGCTGCTATGGCGGTTGTGGTTGATGGCCGATGGCATGCGTATGCGAACCGACTATGCCCGTCAGTGGGAAAAAGGCGTCAAGGCCGACAGAGCTGCACCCAGGCTTGTCATTTAGCAGCCGCGGCACAGACACAGATACCAGAGCGCAATCGTGTGTTCGCCCGCGACGAAATCGTTCGCCGCGGGCCCTATCTGGCTGCAGCACCTGACGGCGGGCGAGTCGCTTGTCACACCGGGGCTGGTTGTCCATACTGCGTCGCCCTTTAGCTTTTACCCCACACCCGGATCTGATCGTTGATGAATGCCCCTGTTGCTGTTGCGCTTTGGATGGCTGGTGCCATCGCCTCTTTCACGCTGATGGGCGTGGCCGGGCGCGAGTTGTCGGACGAAATGGACACCTTCGGTATATTGCTGGTGCGCGGGATTGTGGGTTTGCTGGTCGTCGTCGCGCTGTTGCAGCTCAATGGCTGGCACCACGCCAAAACCACCAGACCACTGACCCACCTGTTTCGCAACGTGGTGCACTACGGCGGCCAGTTTGGCTGGTTCTATGGCATCGCGCTGTTACCGCTGGCGCAGGTTTTTGCGCTGGAATTCACTGTGCCCATGTGGGGCTTGCTGCTGGCGGTGCTGGTGCTGGGTGAACGGCTGACGTTGCCGAGAATCATTGCACTGGTACTGGGCCTGATTGGCGTGCTGGTGATTTTGCGACCAGGCATCGTGCCGTTGGGTGTGGCGGTACTGGCAGTGCTTGGCAGTGCGGTTTGTTATGCAATCGCCCATATCAGCACCAAATCGCTGATCACCACAGATTCACCTCTTAACATAATATTCTATATGACGCTGATGCAGCTGCCGATCGGCATCGTGCTGGCCTGGTCGACCTTTCAGATACCGTCATCGGCCCTGTGGCCGTGGGTGATTATCGTTGGCTTAACGGCGCTGAGCGCACATTATTGTCTGGCTCGTGCACTGTCACGAGGTGACGCTTCCGTGGTGTTGCCGCTGGATTTTCTGCGCCTGCCGGTGATAGCGATCGTTGCGGCATGGTTGTATTCTGAGTCGATTGATGTGTTCCTTTTTGGCGGCGCGGCACTGATGATTATCGGTAATCTGGTCAGCCTGCGCGCAGAGCGTAAAGTCACTAAAGAGTAAGCCATGATCGAGATTTACGCCGGCTCTGCGGCGCGAAAACAGATTGATCAACAGGGTTTCACCGCAGAGCAGTTCAGCACATTTTTGGGCGCCAGCGGCGGCCCCAAGTGGTTTGTGTTGTATGGACTTGATCGCTATTGGTTTGGGGAGTTTTTCAAGTCGCGATCGCAGCCTCTGCATCTTTTTGGCTCCAGTGCCGGTGCCTTTCGCGCCGCTTGCTTTGCACAGTCCCGACCGCTGCAGGCATTGGAGACCCTGGCGACTTTGTATACCGATACCACCTATTCGAAATTCGCGTCACCCGCAGAGGTGACTGCAAAAGTACGTCTGATACTGGATGCGATGTTTCCGCATGATGCCATTGCGCAGGCGCTCGACAATCCGGTGTTTAAACTGCATATGAGTGTTGCGCGATGTAAGGGGGCTGCGGCGTCCGAATATCGATTGATTCAACTGGCAGGCATGTTGTCAGCGAAGCGCCGCAACCGTCGCGACCGGTCCGCGCTTTCTACTCAATTCGAGCGTTACGTCTTTCAGCCCGCCGACAGTGCGTTGTCCTTCACCGATCCGTGGAATCTGCCGACCCGGCACGTCGATTTGAGCCGCGACAACCTGATCGATGCAGTGCTGGCCTCGGGGTCGCTGCCGGTGATCATGCAGGGCGTGCGCGATATTGCCGGTACTGAAAACGGTATCTACCGCGACGGCGGGATCGTGGATTATCAGTTTGATCTGAAGTTCAACGGCGACGGGTTGGTGTTGTACCCGCACTATAGCTCAAGTCTAAAGCCCGGCTGGTTCGACAAAAACCTGAATCGACTGGCAAGCCACGCCAATCACGATAGAACCGTACTGATTTGTCCCTCCCCGGCGTTTGTTCAATCGCTGCCATTTCAGAAAATCCCGGATCGCGATGATTTTCAGAAGATGGATGATGCCCAGAGAATAAAGTATTGGCGACAGGTGGTTGAACAGACGCAGGCAATGGCCGATGCACTGGCCGCGTTTGCCGATGCGCAGGACCTCGGGCAGATCAGGGCTATAGAAACATTGACATCATCTTAAGAGCGTCGCTCCGGGGTCAAGCACTACGCAGCCGCTAGTGGGGCCCGACTCCGTCGAGCGAACAATTGTTCAGAAGAACCCCACCACAACTACTCGCGAAGCTGTGCATCTCTTATCAAGGCGGCCAGACGATAAAACCCGTGTACCATTTTACTGTAAGGCAGCAACAGGAAAAATGCCAACACGGTGCCCAGGTGCAAAGGCAGCAACCAGCTAACGGCGGCATTGCCGGTGGCGGCGTAGAGCAGCAGACCGGTCGCGCTGACAGCGAACAGCAATCCGGTAAACGCGTACTCGCCGGCAGTCGATTGTTCATCGGCGGGTTTGGTATCGGATTGTCGCTTTAGCCATAGTAGTCCGGCGGTGCCAAAACAAAGTGCCACGCCGCCGAGTACGCCGAAAAGTTTGGGCAGACTCAAAAGCGGGTAGGGCGCCGGGTAGTCGAGTGCGTAGTGGTAGATCGTGCCGAGGCTGGTAGCAACGAAGCAGGCCAGAAACCCAACCATCGTATACTGATGAAACCAGCGGCGGCGGTTGGAAAATTTATCGGTATCCTCGAAGTTGCAGCCCTCACCGTGGCCGCCGCTGAGTTCTTTCATTCTCGCGACAGACGCAAACGCTGCACGCATGTGCGTTGTTTTTACTGGCTCGCCACCGATGTGTCGCCAGTAGCGTCGGATACTGATGGCAACGCTTGCGCACGGAAGAATAAACGCCGGCAGAAAAAGAGCCACCATGGCCGTGTGTGACAGATAGGCGTAAAAATCATCGCCAGAGCTGGCGGCGGTATTGCTGATCAGCGCGAACAGGAAAGCAATCGCCAGTACCAGCAACGCGCAAACCACCGTCGCATTGCGTGCGAACAGATGGGCAAATGCACCCGGCCAGGCGTGTTGCTGCCAGCTTGCCTTGCGCAATTGGGCAAAGGATTTTGGCAGGTTGATCGCGTATTCGTGGGGCTCGGTAAACTGGCAGGCGTAGTAACAGCCGCGGCAGTTGTGACACAAATTGGCCAGCTGGCTGATGTCGGCGATCGAGAACGTCTTGTGGCGCGTGATGGCCGGGAACACCGAGCAATAGCCTTCACAGTAGCGGCAGGCGTTGCAGATCTCGATTTGGCGGCGTGTGTCATCGACGATGTCAATTGACATAATTTGCCGCCTCTGCGCCCGCGATTCGCCCGAATACGGCGCCGATCGTCATACCGAAGCCAGCAAGGTAGCCCTGACCCAGAATGCTGCCGGCCATAATCTCACCGGCTGCCCACAGGTTTTCAACCGGTCCGTGCTCTGTTCGGGTCTGTGCGTTTTCATCGATTTCAAGCCCCAGATAGGTAAACGTGACACCAGGTCGCAGTGAGTAGCCGTAGTAGGGAGGTGTGTCGATCGGGCGCGCCCAGTTGGTTTTTTCAGGGCTTAGCTGCTCGGTTGCAAGACCATCGAGTTCAGTCGGATGAAATGTGCCTGCCTGGCAGGCGGCATTGAACTGCTCAATCGTTTGCTGCAGTGGATCGACGGGCAGCCCGAGTTTCGCTGCAAGCTCAGAGATGGTATCGGCGACGATCGGCGGAAATACCGATGGCATAAACAGATCGATGCTCTTGCTGTCGATGATCGAATAGGCGACCTGGTCGGGCTGCGCCGCTACCAGACGCCCCCAGATTGCATAGCGCTTTGGCCAGACATCTTCGCCTTCGTCGTAGAATCGTGCGGCGTTTTTATTGACCACGACTGAAAAGGGGACGCAGTCAAGGCGGGTGACAATACCACCATCGAATTTTGGTGCGCGTCCGTCGATCGCAACGGCATGGCACTGGGTTGGATCGCCGACTGACACCAGCCCCTGATCCAGCAGATCTCGCAACACCACACCGCGATTGTAGGGCGTGCCGCGAATCAGAAAATTCTTTGCCGCCGGCCCCCAGGCGCGCGTCAGCCATTCTAGATCAGCCTGAAAGCCACCGCTCGCGACGACCACGGCTTTCGCATCGATCTGCATTGGCTGGTCATCAATCGTGACATCGATTATTCCAACTCGATTATCAGTCAGTTGCAGATGCTGCACACTAGCGTTGTAGTACACCTGAACACCGAGTGATTCTGCCGTCCGGTAGAATGCATTAACCAGCGCCTTGCCGCCACCCAGAAAAAACGCATTGGTACGCGATAGTGAAAGCGTGCCGGACAGTGAGGGTTGAAAGCGAACGCCACGCGCCTCCATCCACGGCTGGCAGGCCTGCGACTGACGAATCGCCAGTCGCGCCAGTGGCTCGGATGTCTTGCCTGCGGTAACGCGAAGCAGGTCGTCGAAGTACTCGTCTTCGTCGTAGCTGCCAGTCAGCACCGACAACGGACCATCGTGCATACAACGAAAGTTCCGCGTGTGACGGCTGTTGCCGCCGCGATAGTCGAACGGGGCAGATTCCAGCAGTATGACTGACGCGCCAGCCTCCGCTGCCGTGATCGCTGCGCACAGGGCGGCGTTGCCGCCCCCGACGATCGCTACATCAGCGCGTAGCGGTTTGCCTGTCGATAGCTTGTCAGTCAAGGGCGTGCGGTAATTGGTTAAACGGAAGTGACCATACTATCAGCAATGCCGCTGGATCGAGCCTGATGCAGCGTCATCGCAATTGTTTATCATGGCATTCGAGCCGACAACCAATAACGAGGCCGCGTGCCATGCACATGAATGAGTCTACCGAACAGTGGAGCACGTGCAAAGCCGCTGTCAGCAGCGAGGCTGGCGTGGTCGCCGCACAGGATGTGCTCGCCGCCCGCGCCGGTGCCGATATGCTCGCGCGGGGTGGCAATGCAGTGGATGCTGCCGTTGCGACCGCGATGGCGCTGGGCGTCGTTGAGCCGTGGATGTGCGGGCTGGGTGGCAGCGGTTACATGGTGATCTGGCTGGCGGCGCAAAAGCGTGCGGTGGCGATCGACTTTCAGGGGGTGTTGCCCGAGCGCATCGACGCGTCGGACTATCCGCTGGATGCAGACGTTGCCGATAGCATCATGGGTTTTCCCGGTGTGGTCGAGCGGCGAAACGTAGTCGGTTACGGATCCATTTCTGTGCCCGGTGCGCTTGCCGGTCTTGCACATGCGCTGCAGGGCTTTGGCACGCTGGGGCTGGACACCGTGTTGCAGCCCGCCATCACACTGGCCGATGTGGGCCTGCCGGTCAACTGGTTCACGACACTGCAGATCGCGCTGGCCGCCGATGATCTACGCCGCGATCCGGCTGCAGCCCAACTTTATCTGCCCGACGGTGTGCCGCCCGCACCCGAGCAATACCTGGCGCTGGATGCACTGGCGGGCACGCTGCGCACTGTCGCCAGTGACGGTCCGGATACGCTCTATTGCGGGGCGCTGGGTGAATCGATAGTGGCCGATCTGCGCGCGGGTGGCAGCCGTATCTCGATGGCGGATCTTGGCGATTACTCGGTCATTGAGAGCGAATCGCTGGCCGGCAATCACCGCGGCGCCACGCTGCACACAGCGGGGCCGACCAGCGGCGGGCCGCGCCTGCTCGACGCGCTCGCCCACATTGCCAATCGTCTGCAACCAGGCTCGGAACCTGACCCCGCCAGCTGGAAAATCTACGCCGATGCGCTGAACCTGGCCTGGCGCAGTCACAATCTGCGCATCGGTCGTAGCGAGGCGGGTGGTTGCACCAGCCATCTATCGACGGTTGACGCCGCAGGCAATATGGTGGCACTGACCTACACGCTGCTCAATCGTTTTGGTTCCAGAGTCGTGCTGCCAGGCAGCGGTATCGCGATGAATAATGCGGTGTCCTACTTTGATCCTCGCCCGGGTCTGGCGCTCAGCATGACGGGCAGCAGGCGAATCGATGCGAGCAATATGTGCCCGACAATCGCAACCCGCAACGGTGAGGCGATATTTGCCATCGGTGCGTCCGGTGCCAATTACATCATGCCGTGCACCACGCAGATTGCCGCCCTGATGCTGGATTTTGGTTACAGCCTGGAGGCGGCATTCAACTCTCCGCGCATCGATGCGTCGGATCGGGGATCGATCCGGGTCGACCCGCGGCTGGGCGACTCCGTGCTGCGTCATTTGGCCGATCACTACGAAATCGAATCTGCTCAGGCGCTGGTTTTCCCGAAGCTCTACGCCTGTCCGTCGGGCGTCAGCCGCGATTCACAAAGCGGTCTTTGCCAGGCGATGACCGATCCCACGCAACCGATCGGTGGCGCTGCTGCAGCAGAAAATTTCCGCTATGATATAAAGTATCACTCTGCGGTTGAGCGCGCCTAGAAATGGGCACCACATACCCTCATATACATCGATACCAAAGCGAAGATAACCGGGTTTATGCCGTCCGCGCTGCCACCAATCACCATGCCTAAAGCCAAGCTGTCGCAGCATCCCTGATGAACCATCAGGATCTGATCAGGACCAGTCGGCTATCGGTTCGACGCGTGCCGGGTCACTCTGCGTGCAAGCTGTTCCGGCGCTGGCGACGGCATATCGGCGCATTCCTGTGTTGCTCGGTGCTTGCGCTGCAGTTCGCTATCGTCTGGCATGACGCCGATCACCTGTGGCACGACACGCATCACGACAGTGCCATTTGCGCGGTTGCTGCGGCCAATCCGGCCGGTGGTGTGGTCGAGTGTCCGGACCTCACCGTACCGCGCTGGAGTGTGGTCGGTGCGCTGGTAGTGCCGGCCGTTCGAGCCGGTGCTATCGCTGTGATGTCACCCTACTATTCCCGCGCGCCCCCGCAATCAGTTGGCTGAATTGATCGTTAAGCCGCCAGCAGATACTGCTGGTGGTCACACCCAATCTGTTAATTCGGGATTAATCTATGAAAACCCATTCTTTACTGATGGTGGGCGGCGTGCTGTCGCTACCACTATTATCAGTTGCCGAGTCCACTCGCCAGCTTGATTCACACCAGCACGGGCACGCATCGTTGAACGTTGCGGTCGACGAGGCCGAGCTGCTGATCGAGCTGGAATCTCCTTCCGCGAACATTGTCGGATTTGAACACGTGGCGAAAAGCGACGCTGACCGCAAGACGCTGGAAGCCGCGACAAACAGACTCGCCAGCGCCGACGGTCTCTTTCAACTCGATGCCGGCGCTGGTTGTTCGCTGCTGGCCAGTCGGGTCGAGCATGATCAACTGGATCAGGACCATAGCGCTGAGCACGATGACCATGACGATGACAAACATGGTCACGATGACGATAAGCATGGTGACGATGACCACGATGATGACAAGCATGCTCACGACGGCGACAAGCACGATGACCACGATGATGACAAACAGGCTCATAAGGATGATCATGGCCACGACCACGATGAGGAAACACACAGCGAGTTTCACGTGGTTTGGACGTTCACCTGCAAAGACACCGGCGCCCTGGGTAGCATTGTCGTCGATCTGTTCGATCACTTCGGTGGTATCGAAGAACTCGACGTAGCGGTGGTTGGCCTGGACAGCCAAAGTGCTGCCGAGCTCGACGCCGACAATCGTCGGCTGACGTTGTAAGCTGACCCACGCGCGGGAGCACACAGTGACAGAAAACGTCGTTAAAGTAAGAGATCTGCAGTTCGCCTGGCAACGCAAGCTGGGCAATGTACTGTCCATTTCAAGCTTTGATCTCGCGCGCGGCGAGCGGTGCTTTTTGCGCGGCCCGTCCGGCACCGGCAAGACCACGCTGCTCAGCTTGCTGGGTGGCGTGGTGGTGCCGGATGCCGGTACGGTCACCGTCAATGGCACCGATCTGGCTCAGATGAGTGGTTCGCGGCGCGACCGGTTTCGCGCCGATCAGATTGGTTATATCTTTCAGATGTTCAATCTGATCCCGTATCTGTCTCCGGTGCAGAATGTGTTACTGCCCTGTCGTTTCTCAACGTTGCGAAAGCAGCGAATTGGCGGGTCGGCCGACGACGAGGCGAGCCGGCTGTTGACGCAGCTGGGGCTCGATCGCGATGTGATCAATCGTCGATCCGCAGCGCTGAGTGTCGGTCAGCAGCAACGGGTGGCGGCAGCGCGCGCGCTGATCGGCAATCCCGCGCTCGTGATCGCCGACGAGCCCACTTCATCTCTGGACAGCGATGCGCGCTCGGCGTTTATCGAATTACTGTTCAATGAGTGCCAGCGCAACGGCACCAGTGTGCTGTTTGTCAGTCACGATCAGTCGTTGGCCAGTCATTTTGATCGCAACGTCGATCTGGCCGACATCAATCAGGTGCAGTTGTCATGAATATACTGTCGCTGGCGTTCGCAAGCCTTGCCAATCGCAAGTTTACGGTTTTGCTCACGGTCGCGGCGATTGCGCTCAGCGTGGCACTGCTGGTCGGCGTTGAACGCCTGCGCGAGGGTGCGCGCGATGGATTTTCGAATACCATCTCCGGCACTGATCTGATCGTCGGGGCGCGCACCGGGCAGTTGCAATTACTGATGTATTCGGTGTTTCGCATGGGCAATGCAACCAACAACATCACCTGGCAGAGCTATCAGGAAATCGCCGCTGATCCACTGGTCGAGTGGACTGTCCCGTTGTCGCTGGGGGATTCACACCGTGGCTACTCGGTACTGGGTACCACCACCGAATATTTTGAGCGCTATCGCTATGGTCGAAAACAGCCACTGCGGCTGGCCGAGGGCAAACCCTTCGATGATCTGTTCGATGCCGTCGTCGGCTCCGAGGTGGCGCAGGCGCTCGGCTATCAGGTGGGCGATGAAATTGTCATCGCGCACGGGTTAGGCACAAGCTTCGCTGAGCACGATGACAAACCCTTTGTGGTGTCAGGCGTACTGGCACGCACCGGTACGCCGGTGGATCGCACAGTGCACGTCAGCCTGGATGCCATCGAAGCCATTCACATCGGCTGGGAAACCGGTGCGCGCGATCGCAGCGTGATTGTGACGCGGGAAGAAGCTCGACAGATGAACTTTCAACCCACCAGTGTCACCGCGTTTTTACTCGGCACCACCTCGCGGTTGGGAATCTTCAAGCTGCAGCGCGGCATAAACGAATACCGTGCCGAGCCGTTGCAGGCGATCGTGCCCGGTGTGGCCCTGCAGGATCTGTGGCGAATGCTCGGGGTGGTCGAAAAAGCCCTTTTTGCAATTTCAGTCTGTGTCGTCATTACCGGCTTGATCGGCATGCTCAGTGCGATCCTCACCAGCCTTAACGAGCGACGTCGCGAAATGGCGATTCTGCGCGCCAGCGGGGCCCGGCCGTGGCACGTGTTCGCACTTTTAATCGGCGAGGCGTTTATTGTCACGCTGGCCGGGATCGTGTCGGGTCTTTGTGTGCTCTACGCCGCGCTGTTCGCGCTGCGGCCCTGGATAGAGGAGCGCTTCGGGCTCTATCTGTCGCTGGCTGGCCCCAGCGCCGGCGAATGGATGCTGATGCTGATCGTACTGGGCGCTGCGATTGCCATCGCGCTGGTGCCGGCGATTCTGGCTTATCGCAACTCGCTGGCCGACGGGCTGACGCTGCGGGTTTGAACATTTCACCGCCAAACCCATCCTATAGTCATTGCTGCCCCAACGAGGAGATCCCGTTAATGGCATACGTTTTAAGAAAGTTCGCAAGCTGGTCGCTGATGGTCATGCTGCTCGGCCTGGCACCCGCATACGCGAAAGACCCTACCGTTGTCATGTGGGATGACCTGCAACCGGCGGACAACGAACTGGACCGGCTCAGCCAGAATCAGGACCAGCCGCCGATCTCGCATGGCGGGCAGCAGTCACCGCTGCCATTGCAGATGGCCGGCGACGTGGTGCCCGAACTGGATGGCCAGCGCGTAAAGATTCCGGCCTATGTGGTGCCGCTCGACGGGGACCGCCAGAGCCTGACCGAATTACTGCTGGTACCTTACTTTGGTGCCTGTGTGCATGTGCCCCCGCCACCGCCCAACCAGATTATTCATATTCAGGAAAACGATGGCGTCTCGATCGCCGATCTGGATCTCTACAACCCGGTTTGGGCGACGGGCGTCATTCGCACCGAAGCGCTCAGCCACGAGATTGCCGAGATCGGCTATCGCATGGAAGTCGAAGAGATCACCGTCTATGACCCGCGTGACAACCCACGAGTGAAAAAGCAGTAGATCGATCAGCGGCAGGTCACTGCGTTTCAGTGTCCGTTTCGCTTATCGGTTGTGATCGCGCCGGCGGCAGCGGCGCGAAGTAGCCAACCACCAGCAACAGTCCGCCCACACCCACGAAAGAGGCAATTCGCGTGAGTGAATCCTGGTCAGTCAGGTCGATCAGGAACAGTTTCGCCACCACCACCGCCAGCAACGCTGCTGCACAGAACCAGACGATCCTTCGCCGCGATCGGGTCGCATAGATCGCCGTGCACAATCCAACGATAGTCCAGAAAATCGACAGGCTGGTTTGTACTGTCGGTGAGTAGAAAAGATCGCCGGGTGTATAGGGGATAGCCTGCCAGACGTGCAGAGATTTCAATAACAAAGAGGTGGCCCACGCGAATACCACCAGCCCACCGGCGAGCCACCAGTTCTTGCGATGTTCAGGATCCGGGCTCGCTTTTACCACCTTTAATCGCCAGACGAGAAAACTGCCCAGCACGATCAACTGGCTCAAATCCATCGGATTCAGTAGCGGCAGATAGGGCAGCGGTGCGGGCGCTAGTACCTGCCCGATATTGCCCAGGGTCCACAGCAGCATGACGCCGAGTACGACAGTCGCGGCGAGCTGTCGAAATGCCCGCGGGTAGGTGCTGAACGGCCAGCGATGTATTAAAACCGGTGCCGCCAGCGCGACGGCCAGTGACAGCCCGGAGCTTGCGTGCCGCCAGGCCGACGCGATATCGTGAAGTGGAAACAGCGAATGGGCAAGCTGACTCGCGACAACGATGAACAATAGCCAGCTCAGCGCGTGCAGCCCGTTGGCCGACGGTGACCGTGGCAGCCTGCGTTGGTGCAGTACAAAATAGTGTGCGGACAGTGCCGCAATCCACATGGCGGCAATTTTCAGCCAGTCGGCGTGATCGCTAATCCTGTGCCAGATCAGGAAGATGCAGGTGAGCAGCACAGCGCCCACCCAGGGCAAGTACTCCAGCACCGGCTGTTTTGCGCGGCGATTGATCACCCAGCCAACGACGCCGCTGCCAGAGACTAAAAGTAACAGCGCCAGGTGTCTCGCAACGCCGGTTAGCAACTCCATCGCATGCAGGCCGATGCCGCCGTACCAGAGTATCAATCCCCAGCCTGCAAAGCCGTTTGCCAATGACTGTTTGAACTTGCCGGCCAGCGTGCCTGCTGCAGTTAACCAGCCCGTCATTAGCGCGCAGACTGCGAGCACGGCAATCCCGAGCAGGGTGGTTCTATCCAGCGCGAACGTATCGGCACTTCGGTAAAGAAAGAATCCGAAGGCGCCTGCCTGCAGCAAGTATCCAAACCACAGTAGCAGCAGCTTTTTCTGTCGCTGTGCAAGCCACACAAAAGCGGTGCCCTCAATGGCCCAGGCGGCAGAGGTCCATAGCGCGTCGAAAGCCAGCGGTAGGGCCAGGGTGCAGAAAATCAGCCCCAGCACGATAAACGATTCGGTCAGCAACCGCAGTGCAGCGTTTGCTCGCCACCACAGTAGCGCGCCCAGCAGCAGGTAGAAGACCCCCAGCGCCAGAGCACTCCAGGCCAGGCCATACTCAAACGATTCAACCAATTGGGACTGCAGGCCAAAGCCGATCAACGGGGTGCCGAAGATCAGCGTGCCATCGACCAGTCCCTTCAAGCGCGGCGGCTGACGCCAGGCAAACAGGATGGCGATCGCGACGAACTGCAGGCCGAACAAAATCAGCAAGAGTTGAGCGCTTTGGTAGTGCTGGGACTCATAGCGCAACACGCCCCAGGCGGTTGCCACCAGAAACGTGAACACAAATGCAATCAGATTGAGCAGCCGCCACGATTTGAACCAGGCAATACTGAACACCGTAAAATTCAGCAACGCGTAGTAGCTGAACAACGCGACGTGGTTGCCGCTGCCGTCGCTGGTCAGTATCGGACAGGCGAACGCGCCGGTGATCGCGGTGACGGCCAGGGCGCGTGAGTCCTGCCGAACGGCCAGCAGCATCGCCAGCATGCTGATGATTAACAGCAACGCAAAGGCGAGCGTCGCCGGCAGTAGCTGGTAGAGCCTGAACGCGCTGAATACCACCAGATACAGGGCCGCAATTCCCGCGCCCTGTAATACCAGCGCATAGGCCCGGGATTTATCTTTCAACCGCCAGCCGAAGGTGAGCAGCGCGATGGCAACCGCCCCAATCGCCGTCAGTCGCAACTCCACCGGCAGCAGGCCGTTGTCGATCGAAAACTTGGCCAGAAATGACAGTCCGAAAAACAGCACCACCACGCCAATGCGCACGATCAGATTGCCACCGGTGAAGTAACCGATGATCAGTCGTTGCAGTGAGTGCAACCAGGTCGGGTGGCTGGCTGCTGATTGCTCGAACTGAGCCGCAGGTCCGGCAGTCGGTGCCGGCGCTGCGTCGGCTGGTTCGGCGTCTAGTGTTGGCTCAAGCCGCGCTCGCGACTGATCGGCCGCCCACGGGTTATCGGCTGCAGGCGCTGCGTCGATCGAAATATTGGCAAGTGCTACCGTGGGGGCGGCATCGTCTGCGGTTGACTCTGCCTCCATTGCCGCATCGGGGTCGAGGCGACGCAGTCGCTCATCGAGCTTGGCAATCAGTTGCTCCTGACGCTGCAATCGATAGGCGAGCCAAACCATCACAGCCGCTGCCACCACCAGTGCCATCGATACCGGCAGGAAGAACGCAATCAGAGCGGCTGCACCCAACACGATCCCTAACATCACCGCGATACCCCGTAGTTCTTTGCTCTCAATAATAGTCACTGCTGGCACTTGCCGCAGGAACGATGAACCTGGGTGCGATCGCAGCAGTATCGGACGAGTATGGCGGTGGCAGGCGCGGGCCGGGGATACTTTTACTAGACCTCAGGTGCCGAAATGGCCGACTTTGCAGTTAGTCAATTGGCATTGTGTTGAGTTGGGTCGCCGCACGCAGCGCTATCAGGGCAGCAACAGCGAGCCGAGTTTGTCCTGTACGGTTGCACAAAAGTCCTTCAGGCCTTTGTCGGTATCGGTGACCGCAGCGATGTGTTTCTTGCGTCGCTCAAACAACTCGCTGAATTCACCGCCGGGCTCAATATCCTCGGGCAACAGCTTGAACATATGGAAGGTGTCGGCCAGGATTTGCGGGTTCACACTGTAGCCACATAGTTGTTGAGAGCCAAGCAGTACTGCCGCATTGCGCACGAAATTTTCCTTATCGGTTTGCGTCTGTGCCAACAGCGCTGGCGAGACAGAACAAAAACTAATCACGACAACAGCGCCTGACAGAGCGGTTTTCAACGTACGCATTGGCGGATCTGCAACCAGAGTAAAGGGAGAATTGGCAGCTTAGTTTGGATTCAGCAGACGGGCAAGTCGCCCCCCCCACCAAAGTGCGAACCGACCATCGGGGTAAACGGCACCCAGTTCCCGTGCAAAACAGGTTCGCTCGACGCGAGTCAGCGTCCCGCCAAAGTCGTACTTGCGTATCGGAAGCAGCCAAGCTCAGTGGGACCAGATCTGCGATCCGAGACAATGTGCGGATCACGTACTACTTGTATGACCTGTTCGTTCGACGGAGCCTTTGTCCCATCGGTTCCTTGCTCACCGGTTGGTCGTTACTCCAGCAGCAAATTGACAAAAAGCCCGACGCTGCTGGCATCCGCCAGTCCGGAGTTTCCAAGATCATCAGCCAGATGGTAGTTCTGTGAGGTTGCCTTCACCCCCAACTGGATATTGCGGGTGATTGAATAGTCCAGCATCGCTGAAAAACCCACACTTTCATTGACCGTCCAGACGGGTTGATCGGCGCTGTCGAATCCAACCCCGCTGACTTCCATCTGTGCGTTGTTGTGCAGGCTCAGGCCAACGCCTATACGCCAGACACCAACCCCCCAGAATCGGTTGAAGCTGAGCATATAGCGGCTGAAGTCGAGCGTTCCGGCGATGCTCTCGGAGGTGGCCTGCTTGTAGCCGACGACGATCTCGGTGATCACGTCGATGCCCTGCTGGTTGAGCTTTTGGATGC